>JAJRXL010000136.1 GCA_024276335.1 Bacteroidota bacterium | reverse complement strand
CAGGAACTCCGCGCGGCGTAAGAAAATATCCTCATCGCTGCATGCAAATCATCGCAGGCGGGTGCGGTCGTCCCAGATGGGATAGAGCAAACGGTAATCCCCGAAACCGGTTTCATCCACGAAAATATATCGCCTGTTGATATCGTAGTATTCCCATACTTCGTACGGTTTTACGTCAGGGTCGAAGGGATGCCGGTCGATGTACGAGGGTGGACCATAAATGATATAGATCATTCCCCGGTCGGTCTTCCATCCCTCGATGTAATGCTTGAAATGCAGGTTTGCGTACGCCACCCGGTTGTAATATTCGGTCATGACCTCGTTGGCCTCGGTCTCCGGCGTCGGGTCGCGTCGCTTCCAGAACATCTCGAATCTGCGTCGCTTTTCCTCGGCAGTCGGAGCGTTCTGCAGGGAATCCATTTCTTCGCTTGTGGCGATATAGCGCAATTGCTCGATTGCCTCGTCCAGGTTTGCGATCGAGACCGGTTTGCCGAATGAAAGCCATTCCACGATGATCGGTTTGGAAACCGAAGCGAATCTTCCCGTACGGCTGGTATCCCCTTGGCGGTACATCTCCACGGTCAACGTGTAGCTGCCGATTCCCAGGTCCGAATTACTGATGTGCGAGATGAACGTGTTTCGTCCTTCCCGGAGGTGGGTCGTGTCTGATTTTTCGAGAATAACGCGCGCGCGCGCGGAACGGATCGTGTATTTGATCTTCACGGGCTGAGCGCGGAACGGATTGTACACTTCGAAAAAAATATCGAAACCATTCTTGAGTTCGCCGATATTGGGTGAAACGTATGGTGTGAGAACGGTCTTGCCGTTCTTCTTTTTGATCCCGGATACGATCATGAGGTCGCTCATTCCCACCAGGTTGGGGTCATAACGTCGCACCTTGAGAGTTTGCGAAAGCGTGTATTCGTTCTCGGATTCCTTGTCCTCGAAATCGACCTCCAGGATGATATCATCCGGGTCGAGAGTGAAGCGATGCATGGATACATCGTACTTATCCTTCCCCCGTGTTTCCTCGAACGTACCCTTGACGAGGCTTCTTCTCCAGGTCGCTTCTTTGACCAATGTGTTGTCCGCACGCTTGATCCTGGCGGTAAGCATGTATCCCGCCTTGTAGCGCCCGTCATCGACAACAAAGGAGATGATGTCATAGGGGACCTTGACGTACACGTCGAGGTGCGTGGAGATACCGGTGGAGTCGATGGCGGGGAAATTCAAGGCGTCAACGTAAAAGGGACGCTGGCGCAGCATGAATCCCTGGCCGGGATTATCGTGGGTCTGGGCCCCGGCAGTGCACAGGGATAAAACGGACAACGCTATGAATATTCCTTTTCGCATTATCATCGGATTTACTGGACGTATCCGCGCAAATCGTATTCCGTCGCATCACTGATCCGAGCCAATACCAGCGACCCCGGATTAAGCTCCAGGGTGTCTTCAGCCGTCAGATACACCTCGTTGTCAACTTCCGGAGCGTCGAAGGGAGTGCGTCCAACAAACACGCCGTTTTCCGCGCGATCTATCAAGACGGGAAGTTTCGATCCAACCAGCGATTCATTGAACTGCCGGGAAATATCCTGTTGAATGCCCATGATTTCTTCGCGGCGCTCGGCTTTGACTTCCGCCGGCACGGGGTCTCCCAGCAGCGCGGCGGAGGTTCCGTCCTCCCGTGAATAGGTGAAGACTCCCAGGCGTTCGAACCTCGATTCCCGTACGAATTCGACCAGCTCACGGAACGCCTCGTCGGTCTCGGACGGGTAGCCGACAATGAGCGTCGTGCGGAGAATGATGCCGGGGACCTCGTCCCTGATTTGTCGCAGCAGCTCGCGGGTTCGTCTTCCCGAGATGCCGCGCCGCATGGATATCAGGACCTGGTCGGAGACGTGTTGGAGAGGAAGGTCCAGGTACGGAACGACGTTCGGATGCTCCCGCACGACGTGTAGTACGTCCAGCGGAAACTGCGCGGGGTAGGCGTACAACAGCCGTACCCAGTCGATGCCGTCAATGTTCGCAACGGCCTGCAGGAGGCTCGACAGTCGGCGTTCTCCATACAGGTCCAGGCCGTAGTAAGTCGTGTCCTGGGCGATGATGATGATTTCCCGCACTCCCGAGCGGGCGAGAAATTCCGCCTCGTGGATGATTTCCTCCATAGGACGCGAGCGGTGCCCTCCCCGCATGAGTGGAATGGCGCAAAAAGAACACGGGTTGTCGCAGCCTTCCGAGATCTTGAGGTACGCAAAATGTGACGGCGTGCTGAGACTTCGCTCGCCCAGGAGTTCGCGCTTGAGGTTTACTCCCAGTGTAGCAAGGATAGCGTCCAGGTCGGTTGTGCCGAAAAAAGCGTCAACCTCCGGAAGCGTAGCTTCCAGCTCCTGTCTGTACCGCTCGGTCAGGCAACCCATTACAAGAAGCTTCTTTATTACTCCCTGTTTCTTCAATGCGCCGGCTTCCAGGATTGTCCTGATGGACTCTTCCTTGGCTTCGCAGATGAACCCGCAGGTGTTGACGATGACCGTGTCCGCATCCTTCGGGTCATTCGTGTAGGCAAGGTTGTTTGCCTGGATCTGACGGACCAGCACCTCGGAATCGACGGTGTTTTTCGAACAGCCGAGCGTGACAATTGAAACGGTTTCTAACGCGTGGTTTCGCATATCTATCGGAAAACTACAACCATCCCGGGAAAGATGTGAGTCAAATTTTCAGTGCAAGGACGATTCCGTGTCAAGCGCTGCAAGGACGCGTTCGATGTCGGCCGGGACGTCCACGGAAATGCTTCTCTCGGAAACCAGGCCCACGTTGATGATCATCCCGTGTTCCAACGCACGGAGCTGCTCCAGTTTTTCCGCGAGTTCCAGGGGAGTGGGAGGGAGGGAAGCAAGTCGTAACAATGCTTCCCGCCGGTAAGCGTATATACCGAGATGCTGGAGGTGCTGAATGGATTCTCTACGTTGTTCCTCTTCGTTGCGCACGAAGGGAATCCGGGAGCGCGAGAAGTACAGGGCTGTGCCGTCGAGGGCGCGGGTCACTTTCACGATGTTGGGATTGTGCGTGTCTTCCGGTGTCGCCAGTGGCGCGGCTACGGTCCCGATGTCGATGTTCGTGTTCGAGAAGAGCGGCTCCGCGGCGGTTTCGATGCTCTCGGGCGAGACGAGCGGCTCGTCGCCCTGGACGTTGATGTAGATATCGGCCTTTCGTTCGCGGGCGACGGCGGCAATGCGCTCGGTGCCTGTGGAACACGACGAAGGTGTCATGACGGCATTCCCGCCAAAGTCTTCCACCGCGTCCCGGATGCGGGCATCATCCGTTGCTACGACCACATCGTCCTTGAAACGGCTTAACTGTACGCGTTCATAAACCCGCTGGATCATCGGCTTCCCGGCGATGTCCGCCAACGGTTTCCCGGGAAAGCGGGAGGATGCGTAGCGCGCGGGAATGACGACAAGGACGGACAATATCTCCATCGCTCCGGTCGTGCTCACGAGCGATGGACCCTGGGCACGACGAAGAACGCGCGAGTATGGTGTGGAGCGTTCATCAGCGCATCTTCCCTAGGGAGGCACGAACGTGTGTCATCCGCCCGGCATGGGATTCCCCGTTCGTGCACGTATGTCAGCGGTTCGACGCCTTCCGTATCGACCTCCAGAAGTTGGTCGAGCCATGTGAGAATATGCCTGAATTCCCCGAGGAGCCGGCAGGATTCTTCTTCGGAAAAAGACAGCGCGGACAGGATTGCGGCTCGCTCGATATCGGCAAGGGTGGCAGCCATGACGTTAAAGCTTGTAGTCGTACACGCGGTAGGTTTTGTATCGTTCGCCGTTCATCAACTCCGCGGCCCGGTTCATCATGACGTTGTCTTCGAGCACCCAGCTCGCTTCTCCCGCCTTGATTTTGTACTTCGTGCGCGCCCGCTCCGCGATCTCGTAGTACATCACCGCATCGATCCCTCGCCGCTGGTACTCCGGAATCACGCCCAGGACCAGGATCCGCACCAGGTCGATTTTCTTCATGCCGGTAAGGAGGTAAAAGATCCCGGGAATAAGACGTCCGCTCTTGTTCTTCTTAAGTATCTGGTTGATATCGGGAACGCAGAGGGCAAACCCGACCGGGACCCCTTTCGAGTATGCTATAAAGGCGAAATCGGGAAACGGCTTAAGTATTTGCTTGAGGTCTTCGCCGAGGTAATCGATTTCCTCGTCGGTCATGGGAACCGCGCCCCAGTTCTTTGCCCAGGCCTTGTTGTAGAGCTCCTTGACGATGCCGATGTCGCGCTTCAGGTTTTTCAAATCGATGTTGCGTAGCGTGATCTTGTGTCGTTCACGCACCGCCGCCTGCACGCGCTCGAGCTTGGGCGTAATGGTCTTGTCGTGCACCAGGAGATAGGCGTACAGGTCCTTGGCTTTGACGAAACCGTAATTCTCGATGAGGTCGATATAGTACCGCGGGTTGTACGTCATCATGACGACGGGACTGGAGTCGAATCCTTCCACCAGCAGACCTATTTCATCATTCACGGAAGGGTTGAACGGGCCCCGCATGGTGTCGCATCCTCGTTCGCGCAACCAGTCGGCGGCAGTGTCGAATAAGGCATTGGCCACGTCCTGGTTGTTGACGCTCTCGAAAAACCCGAAGAACCCGACTTTGTCATCGTGGACCTCGTTGTGCCGGTGGTTGATGATCGCGGCGATGCGCCCCACGATTTCACCGTTATTCTCGGCCAGGAACAGCTGGCAATCGGCATGTTGGTAGAAAGGGTTCTTCTCCTGGTCAATTAATCGCATGCGATCCATGCGCAGGGGAGGTGCCCAGTACGGGTCATTCTTGTAGATCTTCCACAAGAACGCCACGAAGCGCTTGCGGTCGGATTTCGAATGAATGGGGCGGATGGAAGGTTTCATAAGACTTATTCGATAACTCCAAGTTGACGACCGATTTCACCGAAGACCTCGAGGATACGATCCAGGTGCTCGTCCTCGTGCGCCGCCATGTAACTGGTGCGCAGCATCTGCATCCCTTCCGGAACTCCGGGCTTGATGAACGCGTTCACGAACACCCCCGCGTCGAACAGCGCTTTCCAGAAGATGAATGTTTTCTCGTCGCTGCCAAGGATGACGGGAACGACCCCGGTTTGTCCCGGAAGAACTTTGAAACCCATCTCCGCGAAACCCTTACGCATCTTGTCCGCGTTGCGGTTCAGCTTGTCCACGAGTTCCGGATGCTGTTCCAGGATGTCCAGGGCGGCGAGAGCCGCTGCGACGGACGAGGGTGTAGGGCTGGCGCTGAAAATCAGCGCGGGAGAATGATGCTTCAGGTAGTTGATGACCACGCGATCTCCCACCACGAAACCGCCGAGACTGGCGAACGTTTTGCTGAAGGTCCCCATGATCATATCGACGTCGTTGTCGAGCCCGAAATGACTGGCGGTGCCTCGTCCTCCCTTGCCGATGACTCCCACCGAATGCGCGTCGTCGATGAGAAGGCGGGCGTTGTATTTCTTGGCGATTTTCACAAGGTCGGGAAGATCGACGATCTCTCCGGTTGTGCTGAACACACCGTCGCTGACAATGAGTTTCCCCTTGTTCTCGGGCAGGCGGGAAATGACCCGTTCCAGGTCTTTCATGTTGCCGTGCTTGTAACGCTCGATTTCTGCGAACGCGCCCTTGGCCATCAGCGCACCCGCGACGAGGCAGGCATGATTGTCCCGGTCGCCGATGACGTACTCACCCCGTTGGACAAGGGTAGCGATAACTCCCTGGCCGGTCTGGAAGCCCGTGCTGAACAGGAGGCAATCCTCCTTTCCCAGGAAAGCGGCGAGGCGTTCTTCCAATTCTTCGTGCAGTTTCAGCGTTCCCGTCAGGTAACGCGACCCGGAGCAACCCGTTCCATAGACACGCAGGGCGTCGTGAGCGGCCTGTATAACTTTTGGATGCGCTGTCAGGCCCAGGTAGTTATTGGACCCGGCCATGATGACTTCGCGCCCTTCAATCTTGACGACCGGGCCTTCGTTCTGCTCAATCGCATGAAAGTACGGATACAGGCCGGCGGCCTTAACCTCATCGGCACGGGTGAAATTCCGGCATTTTTCAAATAAATCCACGAGATCTCCTGATTTGTTGGCTTACGGTGGAACTGATGTGATAAATATGTTTAGGCGGAATTGCAGGTGCTTCAACGAATAAAAACGAAATAATGACAGTTTGCATGGCGGGCAAAATTGGTTCTCAAACTGAAAGTCAATATACTTTGATGCGTTGTAAAAACAAAGAAGCTTCCCTTGTACAAGGATGAAAACACATGAAGATTGCAATTACCGGAGCCACCGGGTTTATCGGCAGTACGCTTGCGGACGCGCTGTTGCGGCGGGGCGATTCGATACGTTGCCTCGTGCGCGCCACGAGCAATTTACGCTGGCTCGAGGACAAAGATGTCGAACTCGTGTACGGCTCGCTGGGCGACGTGAAATCGTTGCACGAGTTGGTCCAGGGGGTGGATGCGGTTTATCACATCGCAGGCGTTGTGAAGAGTAAAACAAAGGAAGGGTATTATCGGGGAAACGTGTATGCCACGGAAAACCTGCTGACTGCTTGCCTTGAGGCGAATCCCGGCCTGTCGCGCTTCGTGCACATCAGTTCCCTGACCGCGGTGGGGCCGTCCCCCGCACCCGACCGGCCGGTGAATGAAGAGACGCCGCCGCATCCCATTACGACATACGGAAGGAGTAAACTGGAGGCGGAGAAGCGCGTTCTCGCCGTAGCCGACAAGCTGCCGGTTACGATTGTCCGACCTCCGGCCGTATACGGCGCACGCGACACGGAAATCCTGATTTTCTTCAAAGCAGTTCAAACCGGACTGCAAACGATGATCGGGTTTAACCGGAAACTGGTCAGCCTGATTCATGTCGATGACTTGGTGAAGGGTATTATTCTTGCCGGAGAATCACCGGGTGCGGTCGGTGAAACGTATTTCATCTCCAGCGAGACGTTCTACAATTGGAAGGATGTCGGGGACATCACCGCGCGGGCGCTGGGCAAGCGGCGGCTCATAAGGATTCCCGTTCCGCATATGGTCGTTTACGCCATAGCCGCTGTGGCGCAGGTACTCTCCTACTTCAGGAAACAACCAGCCACGTTGAACCTGGAAAAGGCACGGGACCTGGTCCAGACATACTGGACCTGTGACACGGCAAAAGCCACTCGTGCCCTTGGGTACAGGCAAGGGATTTCGATTGAGGAAGGCATTCAGAAAACGGTGCGGTGGTACCGTGAGCAGGGATGGATATAAAAAAGAAGGTTACCGGTTGTTAACGGGTAACCCTCAGCAGCAAGGAGATGGATTTTAGGATTATCAGGGGATCCGACCCCTGGTTAGAACAGGGCTAACGTCCTGGTATCGCGTTGGCCATCAACTTCAAGGAGAAGGATGTACCAGCCGCTTTGAAATTTGTTTTTGTCTAATTCGACAGTGTACTTTCCGGGCCGTTGAAATCCGTCGAAGAGAACGTCCACTTCCTGTCCAAGTGAATTGGCAAGGCTTACCCTCGTCTTCTGCAGCCCGCCGCTTTCCGGGATTGTGTATCTGATCATCGGTGTCATTGTCTTTACCATCATTTCTCCTCTCTGACTATACTTTTTTCTTCCGTATTACCAGGCATCAAAGGTTGTGCCATGATTGATTCCAGCAGGGTTCCCCTTTGTTTATTACCAAAGTTTCGTTGATTTCTACGAAAGTGCGAACGGAGCTTGCAAAAACCGCAGGGTGTGGCGCCATTTTGGAACACAGAAGAACGGGAAAGACCGCAGACGGATAATCAACCCTTGTACAGGCCGGTACTCTCTACGAATATTTTTACCGCCCAGGGAACGAGGTACTGGATGGATTTGCCTTGCCGGACCCGATGGCGGATATTCGACGAAGAGATGTCGATGAGTGGTGTGTGCAGGAAAATCGCGTCGTTTTTGTATTTGTGCGAGGAAAAATCGTGGGTGCAACCCGGACGTACTCCGACGGCTACTTGTGCGCGGGAGACGACTTCGTCCGGCTCCTTCCAGTGCGGGAAATCAGCAAAAGTATCGGCGCCCATGAGGAGGATGAATTCATCGGTGGGATGCTTCGCCGTGAGATAGCGTAGGGTGTCGATGGTATAGGAAATCCCTTGCTGCGAGACTTCGAACAACTCGGTGCCGAAGCGGGGGTTATCCGAAACCGCGAGTTGCACCATTTCCGCCCGAATGTCGGCGCTGCTGATCCGCCGCGTTGTCTTGAAGGGGGAAATACTGTTGGGCACAAACAGCACGCTGTCGAGCTCCAGCTCCACGCGTGCGTGCTCGGCCAGGATCAGGTGTCCCGTGTGAGGTGGATCGAAAGTACCGCCGAGCAATCCCGTTCGCATGGGATGCTACGTGTCCGAAGGATCCAGCAAGCTCGAATCCGCGAGTTCCTGGATGCAGGCACTGGTGTGGGTAAGGATGGAGCCGTTCAACTCCGGGTTCTGCAAGTCGTTTTGCAGTCGGAGAATATCCTCGAAGGTGTCGATGTCATACCATTTCGGAAGCACGTGAACGGTGACGTCGAGGTCCACCAGGCGCTTTATGGTTTCCTCGTACACGGTCGGCTTGCTGTACTCGATGCCCTGGAACAGTTCGGGGTGGAGTGTCCGCATTCCGAGGGCGTAGTATCCCCCGTCCTCGCTCGGCCCGATGACGATGGCGTCGTCATAGGCGTCGAGCACCTGGTATCCCGTCGAAATGGTCCGCAACGGAAGGGTCGGGTGATCGGTCCCGACGATGATAACTCTCCGGTGATGCTCACTAAAGGAGATCTCGAAGGCATGCTCCATGCGTTCGCCAAGCGTTTCGCCTTCCTGGATGTAACAGGGTATTTCCGGGAAGCGCTCCTCGAAATAGCCGCGATCGCTATCGGATTCAAGGTAAAGGAGAACGGAAACGTCGGAGAGCGTCTGGTACAAGGGCACGGAGTCAAGGATGAAACACTCGTATAGGCGCGCAGCGTTCTCGGGGGAGATCTCCGGTATCAACCGCGTTTTCACTTTTCCGGGTACCGGAGCCTTGGCGAAGACGATCAGCGCCTTATCTGATTTAATAATGTTCATATACTCTTTTCCACCCTGGTTCGGGGTATGATCCTATGCTATCTAACTGTTGGAACATTCTTGCTCACGAGCGTGTCCTATGCCTGTATTTCTTCCCGGAGCCTGTTGAGGCATTCCTCCTTGCCGAGGATTTCAGCGACCAGGGGAAGCTCGGGTCCGTGAGCCTCTCCGGTCAGGGCAATACGTACGGGCATGAAAAGGTTTTTTCCCTTAACACCAAGAGAGGATTTCGCCTCTCCGAGGATCTCGGAAAACCGCTCCCCCGTAACGTCTTCGATATCCCGGAGCTTATCGAGGAGAAAATGCAGTACCTTCTGCCCGGTTTCCGAGTAGAGAAACTGCTCGGCCACGTCTTTTGCCGGCGTGTGCTTCGAAAAGAAAAGCTCCGCTTTTTCCGGTGCTTCCACCGGCACCTGGATACGTGGAGTTAAGGCTTCAATAATTTTCCGGTATCGATGTTCGTCGGAGATGTCATAGCCGGCGGCTTCCAGGTACGGCCGACAGGCATCCATCCTGCGTTCAAGGGGCAGGTGCCTGAAATACTGCCCGTTCATCCACCGGAGTTTTTCCACGTCGAATATTGCGCCGGCCTTGCCGACACGTTCCAGTGAAAATGCTTCGACGAGTTCCGACAGGGTATAGAACTCCCGGTCTTCCGATTCGCTCCAGCCCAGAAGCGCCAGGTAGTTAACGAGGGCTTCCGGAAGATAACCCTTGGCGCGGTAATCTTCCACCGCGATGTCGCCTTGTCGCTTGCTGAGCTTGCTTCGGTCGGGATTGAGCAGGAGGGGAAGGTGCGCATATTGGGGGACTTCCCAATCGAGAGCCTGGTAGATCAACACGTGCTTGGGAACGCTGGGCAGCCATTCTTCGCCCCGGATGATGTGCGTTATCTGCATGTGATGATCGTCCACCACGTTGGCCAGGTGGTACGTCGGGAAGCCGTCGGACTTCAGGAGCACTTGGTCGTCGAGAACGTTGAACTGAAACGTCACGTTACCCCGGATGATATCGTTGACGGCGATGTCCCCGAACATCGGCACTTTCAACCTGATGACGTAAGGTGCGCCTTTCGCCATCCTGGAATTCACTTCTTCGGATGAAAGAGCACGGCAGCGGCGGTCGTAGCGGACGGGCTCGTTGTGTTCCATCTGGGCCTTGCGCATCGCTTCGAGTTCTTCCGGGGCGCAAAAGCACAGGTACGCTGACCCGTTATCCACCAGCTCTTTCGCATGCCGGCGGTACAGCTCCAATCTTTCCGACTGTACGTAGGGTCCGAAGTTCCCGCCTTTGCCGGGCCCCTCGTCATAGTCCAACCCCGCCCACCGCAGAGTCGCAACAAGGTTTTCGGTTGCGCCCTCGACCTGGCGCGAACGGTCGGTGTCCTCGATGCGGAGGATGAACGACCCGTCATGCTTTCGGGCGAAGAGGAAATTATACAGAGCGGTGCGCAATCCCCCCACGTGCAAATAGCCAGTGGGACTTGGAGCGAACCGTACGCGGATGGGGTGCTGATTTGTCATCGAGAAAAGGCGGTTTCAGTTTAACTCGTGGAAAAAATAGACAATTTTGTCACACAGGCAAAATAACCCGGGCCGCGGGAGGTCTGCGCATTTCTGTGGAATGCTATTGACAAAGGGGACATCCCTTTATATTTTGCCCAAGGACATCAAGGCGGCGGTGCACGGAGCATCGGAGGGGTTGTACTAGTATCGAGGTTTCGCGTGACTATGAACTCGGGTTTTTCAGAACAGGACGTAAAGAAGATTGCCGAAGCACTGGGATCGGCGTACCAGAAAACCGGCAACATGTTCCGGATCAAGGTGACCGCGGAGCAACGTGAATTGTCGCTCGAGATCCACCCTGACATGCTCATCGGAGATACGACCGGCGACCTGATTTCCGTGTATACCCCAACGGCGCATCTGCAATTGCATTTCTGTTCGGGATATGTCATCAGCGAGTCGCTGGGCGAAGTGACGTTTGTGGGTGAACACGGAGGGCGGCTGTCCGGCTTGATCGTGGAGCAGGGCGCCGGATGTTCACTATTTGCCAACGTCGATCGCAAGCTGCTATCCGGCGACTTTACCCGTCTCGGACCCGAGGTCATGTTGACGGGATTAGCTTTGAGTCTTACCGAGGACATTCTTCCTGATCAACTTACCGATATATGAGGACATTCTTCCTGATCAACTTACCGATATATAGTGAATGACCCACATCCCCGTGAGGTTCGAAATTCGTACAGGCCCGATCGGCGCAACTGTCCTGCGGAAGGGCGTAGAGAGTGTCTTGAAGGGGGAAAATCTGAAAGCCGTCGCTGTTTCCATCGCTTTGGTTGACGATGCCACGATTCTCGCGGTGAACAAGGAATTCCTTGGTCATGACTACGCCACGGATGTGATTACTTTTCCCCTGGATACAGAACCACTGGATGCGGAAATTGTTATCAACGTGGAGATGGCGCGTCGCCAGGCACGGGAATTCAAGGTTTCGCTTCGAGAGGAATTATTGCGTCTCGTCATTCATGGAACTCTTCACCTTGCGGGGTGGCGCGATGCCTCCGCACCGGATCGGGACAAGATGCGAGCCCGCGAGGAGTACTACCTTCGAAAGCTGCTGAAGTAATGAGTGCAATGAGCCTGGACTTGACATTCGCTATATTATCGGATAAATTCTGCACGAGGATCACGAGCGAATAACGGACAATACCAATGCAAGAAAAAATTATCGAAATTATCGTCTATCTCATTCACGAGATGCGAAACAACAAGCGACTCGGCGAGATAGACCTTCGCAGCCTGCAGGACAGCGGGTACACCGAGAGTGAAATCGGGACGGCATTCAGCTGGCTCTTCGATAAGATCAATTTCGGCGAGAATGTCCTGGTGGACGAGCCGGGTGAATCGCATTCCCACCGTGTTTTACATGAAGCGGAACGATCGGTGATCACCCCGGACGCACAGGGGTATCTTATTCAGTTGCGGGAACTTGGTCTGCTTGGTGAAAACGACCTGGAGATGGTGATCGACCGCATCATGATGGCGGGATTCAGCAAGGTCACGCTCCAGGAATTAAAATCCATCATCGCTTCTATTCTGTTTGATCTCGACGATGTTGATACGATGGGTAGCAGGCTGATGCTGAATACAAACGATACCATCCATTGATCCCGTGGGGTATCAACAAACAACGGCTCGCGGCAGTCGGGGTTTGATCTGAAATCGACACTTGACATTATTTCTCATACATGGTAAAACCTAAATCTCTCGTTATTGTAGAATCTCCTTCGAAGACGAAAACGCTGAAAAAATTTCTGGGCAAGGATTTTGTCGTGGAAGCTTCCGTGGGTCATATCAAGAATCTTCCCGACAAAGAACTTGGCGTTGATGTTGGAGACGGGTACAAGCCAAAGTACGTAACCATTCGCGGGAAAGGGAACGTGATCAAGAAGCTGAAACAATCCGCCAAGAAGGCGGACGCGGTGTATATCGCGACCGATCCGGACCGCGAGGGGGAAGCCATTGCGTGGCACATCGCCAAGGAAATTGAGAAGGAGACGGAGAGCAAACCCGTGCATCGCATCCTCGTGAATGAAATCACCAAGTCCGGTGTGGATGCCGCGATGAAGAGCCCTGGCGCCATCAACGAGATGCTCGTGCAATCCCAGCAGGCACGGAGAATCATGGATCGGCTCGTCGGGTATAAAGTCAGCCCGTTTCTGTGGAAGACCATTTACAAGGGGCTATCGGCCGGTCGCGTGCAGTCAGTGGCCTTGCACCTGGTATGCGAGCGCGAGCGCGAGATCCAGGCTTTCATACAGCAAGAATACTGGTCCATTACCGCTGAATTCGCAATTCCGTCTGGTGATCAATATCGCGGGAAATTGGTCAAGATAGGGGGGAAGAAAGCTGCGATACCGGATGGGAAAACGGCGGAGAAATACGTTGACGAAATACGAAAGCTTCAATTTACGATCAGCGATGTCACGCGCAAGGAGGTGAAGCGAAATCCCTTGCCGCCGTTTACGACGAGTTCCCTGCAACAAGCGGCGTCAACCCGTCTCCGCTTTGGAACGAAAAAGACCATGCGCGTGGCCCAGCAATTGTACGAAGGCGTCGAGCTGGGCGCCGAGGGCGCAGTGGGGTTAATAACGTACATGAGAACGGACTCAACGCGGATATCGCCGGAGGCGCTCAAGGCGGTGTCATCGATGATCAAGAAAACCTACGGCGCCGCGTTTGCATTGAAATCCCCCCGCGTCTTCAAATCCAAGGCGAGAACCCAGGACGCGCACGAGGCCATCCGCCCGGCGTCGCTGGAAAACACGCCGGAAAAAGTGAAACCGTATCTCAGCCGGGAGCAGTACGCCTTATACGAGTTGATATGGACCCGGTTCGTCGCCAGCCAGATGGCGGCAGCCGTGTTGGATCAAACCGTTGTTATTACGGAAGCCGGAAAATACCAGTTCAAATCCGTCGGTTCGACGTACAAGTTTCGCGGTTATCTCCAGGTGTACGATGATTTCGCGTCACAATCGCGGAGCGAAGACGAGGTGGAAGAAGAATCGCTCATTCCTGCCGGGGTCGCCAATGGGTTGAAGGTGAAGACGACCGCGGTCGATCCTCATCAGCACTTCACGAAACCACCGCCGCGGTATACCGAATCGAGCCTCGTGAAAGAACTCGACACTCTGGGAATCGGCCGGCCGAGCACGTACGCGCTCATCGTTTCCACCATCCAGGATCGCGGCTACGTCGAGCAGAAAGACCGTCGGCTTTATGCCACGGAACTGGGCATGGACGTGGATAAAATCCTTCAGGAATACTTCGGACAAATATTCAACGTCAACTTTACCGCGGAAATGGAGCAGGAGTTGGACACTATCGCAACGGGTGAGCGGGACTACATAAAGGTGCTTGACGAATTCTACAAGCCGTTCAACTCACTGCTGGAATCCATTGACGTGGAAAAAGCCACGCTGGTCCAGGAGACCGACGAAAAATGCGATAAGTGCGGGAGCGGTATGATTATCCGATGGGGAAGAAACGGCAAGTTCCTCGCCTGTAGCAAATACCCGGAATGCAAGAACACGAAACCTCTTCCGGGCACCGAACCTCCGGATCTGGATGAGAAATGCCCGGAATGCGGCAATCCCCTGGTCATCAAACAGAGCCGCTACGGCCAATTTATCGGGTGCTCAGGGTATCCGGAATGCCGGTTTACGAAACCGATTACACTTGGCATCGTCTGTCCGAAATGTAAGGAAGGTGAAATCGTCGAGCGAAAATCCGGGCGCGGCCGATTCTTTTATGGATGCAGCAAGTACCCCCAATGCGATTTCGTTTCGTGGGACAAACCGGTGCCGCATGCTTGTCCTGCGTGTCAGCATCCGTTCCTGGTCTCCAAGTTCACGCAGCGCAAGGGCGAATTTTTCAAATGTCCCGGATGCAAGAAGGAATTCGATCGGGAGTTGGAACCTCTGGACCAGATTGACGTAGCGGCTTAACTTTCACCATTTGATGAAGGGACGATCGCGTTGAAAGCGCTTATTTCAACATATCTCTCCCACCTCGAGGTCAAGCGGAATGTTTCCGCGCACACGCTGGCTGCATACGGGCGGGATGTGCGGCAGTTTATACTCTTTCTCGAAGAATGGGCGCAAACCAGTACGCCGGATATCCATGCTGTCGATCCTGGCACCATCCGGTTCTACCTGGGATGGTTGGTGGAGTCGGGTCTCTCGCGAAAGTCTATCGGCCGCAAGCTGGCGGCGGTTCGTTCCTTCTTTAAGTTCTGTCACCGCGAGGGGTACATCCGGACGAATCCGGCCGCCTCCATACACCCCCCCAGGCAGGAGAAGAAACTGCCGACGTTCGTGGATGTTCATGAGATCGATATGGTGATGGCGCTGCCCGACACGTCCACTTTCACGGGT
This sequence comes from Bacteroidota bacterium, assembly GCA_024276335.1. GTDB lineage: Bacteria > Bacteroidota > Ignavibacteria > SZUA-365 > JAADGX01 > JAADGX01. The sequence continues at coordinate 3,489 of JAJRXL010000136.1, read as the reverse complement.
GCCAGGGATCGCGCCATCCTCGAGCTCCTCTACGGCGCGGGCATTCGCTTGAGGGAGCTTACGAATCTCGACGTGTACGATCTTCAACTCGACCAGAACACGGTACGTATTTTCGGAAAAGGACGCAAAGAGCGGATCGTCCCCTGTGGTTCCGAAGCGGTCGGCGCGATCCGTCTGTACCTGGATAAAAGAACGGAGTTACTCCGAAAAAGCGGAAGAGGAGCGGATCGAAAGGCCTTGTTCCTTTCTCGGCGGGGCAGGAGGATCAGCCCGCGGCGTGTTCAGGATATCGTGCATTCGTACCTGGCAAGCGCGAGCGCGCGCGAGCACCTGAGCCCCCACGTGTTGCGGCATTCTTTTGCCACGCACATGCTGGACAGCGGCGCCGACTTGCGCGCCGTGAAGGAACTTCTAGGCCATGCGAACCTTTCGACAACGCAGATTTACACGCATGTCTCGACTGAACGTTTGAAGAAGATTTATAAACAGGCCCATCCTCGGGCGGGATAGCCTGTCCATCGTCTACATTTTCCAGACCAGAAAGGAGCGGAAAAATGAACGTACAATTTACTGCTCGGCATTTCAAAGCTCATGAAGGATTGAAGCAGTATGCTCTCAATCAGGTTGGTACATTAAAGCGTTTTTATGATGGTATTGTAAATGGAAACATCGTGCTCTCTTTTGAACGCACGAAGGATAGTATTAAAATCGCAGAGATAAACCTCCATGTGTATGGTACTACATTAACAGCCGTTGAGAAGTCGGAGAATTTCTATAAATCGATAGATAACGCCGTGTTTAAACTGGAAAGGCAACTGAAGAAATACAAAACGAAACATCGGCATCGCTGAGAGCCTGATCGTCTGTCGCGTGACCGGTTCCCGTCCTCCGCGACGGAACCGGTCATACTGTCTTTCACCCTGGGAATTGGAGGTGCGTCATCGGCAAGGAATACTGGGAAAATCTCAAGATCAGCCAGAAGGAGAACATCACTGTCGGGGCATTCTTTAAGGCGAATAAGGATCGCCTGAAACTGGAATGCGTAAACGGCGAAATCGGGTTCAAGCGCCTGATCACGGACAAGAATCTCCACCGCCCGGGCCTGGCGTTGGCCGGGTTCGTGAAGCTGTTCCGGTATGACCGTATCCAGGTCATGGGAAACACGGAAATCCGGTACCTTTCCGAGCTGTCGTTGGAGGAGCGCAAGGCGACCTTTGCCCGCATATTGGCGTTTGATATTCCTTGCTTCATCATTACCAGCGGCAATAAATGCGATCCTGCGCTGATAGAGCTTGCCACCGAGAAGAACGTCCAGGTTTTCCAGACGCCATTTGAGACGACAAAAGCAACGTATTTTATCGTGGACTACCTGGACGACATTTTTAGTCCACAGACGACGATTCATGGCGCTTTCGTCGACGTGTACGGAATCGGCCTTCTGTTCACGGGCCGATCCGGCATCGGGAAGAGTGAAATCGCTTTGGACCTGGTGGAGCGAGGGCATCGGCTGGTGGCGGACGATGTGGTGATCGTCGTTCGCAAAGGAGAAGGAATCCTTATGGGATCGGGGACGAAGCTGATCCAGCACAGCATGGAAATCCGTGGGCTGGGAATGTTGGACGTGCGCAGCATGTTTGGAGTCCGATCCATCCGGTTTCAAAAGCGGGTGGAAGTTATTGTGCACCTCGAAGACTGGCACAGCAACGAGGATTACACGCGCGTCGGGTTGGAGGAAGAGGATACGCGTGATATCATGGGAGTGGAAATCCCATTTGTACGCCTTCCGATTTTCCCCGGGAAAAACGTTACCGTCATCTCGGAAACAATTGCTTTGAACTACCTGCTGAAGCACTACGGGTTCGATGCTTCAAAGGCCATGGCGAGCCGCCTGGAGGAAGCGATCAAGCGGAACGAATCCCTGGAAGATACTGATCGCGCCATCGGGTGGTTTGAACACGATTTTGAGTAGTGTGCATGCGCTTATAAAATCGTCACGAATGGTTGACTTTTTCTAAAACTTTCCGTTCATTTTTGGAGGTACTATCGAAGCAATTCAACGTGATTGGTAGGACGCTTTCACGGTACACCGCCGATTCGACAACCTTTCCACGGAGGTCTCATGTTTACCCGGTTCTCAACCCTACTACTTCTCTTTTCTCTTCTGCTATCGTCTTGTGGTAAGAAGTCCGGCTCGAAAAGTGAAGACCCCCGGCCGGGAACGGCCGTTGTAGCTATTATGGGCGATGTCGACAATTTCAATCCCGTAGTTTCCGCGGAGTTGATTGCCTCGCAAGTCAACGATGCGATCTTCCCCCAGATGTTCGATGTAAAATTCGCGACCGGCGAGGGCCGGTTGGTGTACGGCCCCATGCTGGTGAAATCATGGGAATTTCTCAACGGGCAGAAGGATATACGGCTCGATCTTCGCGGGGACGTGTATTGGGAAGACGGCGTACGTGTCACCGCGGAAGATGTCAAGTTTGCTTACGGCTTATACGGTAACCCGGACGTCAGCAGTCCGCGCCAGAATTATGTGCGGAACATGATCTGGACCAACGGGAAATTCGACGTGGACCGCAGTATCGAGATCATCAATGACAGCACGCTGATCTTTCACTTTGACCACACCTATCCCACGCAACTCTTTCATTTGAATCTGCCCCCGATCCCCAAGCATATTTTCCAGAACGCCGATCTGCGCACGCTTGACTCCAACCCGGCGAATGCGCGGCCGCTTTCCGCGGGGCCCTTCAAGCTCGAAAAGTGGATACGTCAGCAGGAAATCGTGTTGGCGCGAAACCCGAAATGTAATCTTCCTTACCCGGCAAAGCTCGAGCGGGTTATTTTGCGCGTCATCTCAGCACCCGTGACACGACTTACCGAGTTGAAAAAGGGTACGATAGATATGATGTGGCCGATCAATCCCGAAGATGTCCAGGACCTCCAATTGAATTATCCCTCCATTCGTATCGAGACAATGCCGCCGCGTGTTTACGAATACGTCGGGTGGGCGAACATCGATTTCAAGGCGTGGAACGAAAGTGGAAGAAAAGTGATCAAACCCCACCCCTTGTTCGGCAACAAGCGCGTGCGCCAGGCGCTGACCTACGGGATCAACCGGCAGGAGATCATCGATGGCTTTCTCGGAGGCTACGGCCAGCTTGCCACCAGCGATATCTCGCCTATTTTCCGATGGGCGTACAATTTCGACCTCAAGCCGTATCCCTACGATCCGGAAAAAGCGCGCAACCTCTTGGCGATGGTGGGGTGGACGGACACTGACGGCGATGGAATACTTGATCACAACGGGCGGAAGTTCGAATTCACCCTGCGTTATAATGCAGGGAACGCGCGTCGGGCATACGCGGCGAACATCATCCAGGATAATCTCAAGAAACTGGGAATCATCGTGAAGATCGAGGCCGTGGAAGGCGTGGTCTTTTACGAAAAGATCGCCCGGAAAGAATACGATGCCTTCTTGGCCGGGTT
>JAJRXL010000135.1 GCA_024276335.1 Bacteroidota bacterium | reverse complement strand
CCCTGGTAGCCCTCGTCGAGCACATGAAGAATAAGGGAATGTTATTGATAGATACTCAGTTCACCACCGAACACCTGCGGCGTTTTGGTGCCGAGGATATTGACCAGGAAGAATACCTGCGCTACCTGCGGAAAGCGAAATTGTACAAGGAGTGTTTTTTCCCGTAGTTCAGAGGACGTCGAACGAGGTCTGAAGAACCTCCCGGCAGAGGACTTCTGCGGCCGGGAGTTCGATTTCGTGCCCGGGGCTTCGGCTCGCGTAGGTAGCCGCCGCAAGGGCAAAACGCGAGGCCGTTTCCAATTCCTTTCCGTGCCGGATGGCGACAAGGAGAGCCGCCTGAAATGCTTCGTTGACCCCCGGTGCCTCAAGATTTACCGGGCCGGGTGGCGACAAGTGGTTGATACTGCTGTTCTCTTTCGAGACAAGACAGCCGTCATTCCCGAGATTGAGGATAACGTTCTTTACAAGCATGTCGTGGTAGCGTTTCACGGTTTCTTCGTGGGACTGTTTGCCGAAAAAGTGTTCCGCGACCTCGATTGTCGGCGTAACGATATCGACGAACTTAAGTGTCTTTTTCATCACCGCGTAGGCGTCGCTTCGGCTTCGCCACAGCGTTGACTCAAAATAGGGATAGAGGATTGTCGTGATGTCGGCCTTGTTGGCAACGCGCAAGAGCTCGAGGAGACTGTGTCGTGCCGGATTCTTCCACAGGACGTATCCTGATCCGTAAATGATGGCGCAATTCTGTATGCGGTTGATATTTTCCCGCGTGCTGTGCAAGTGCCAATCTGCGTAACGGTAGGGCAACGCTTGTGTAAGTTTTCCCGAGCGAGCTTTAAACATGACACTCGTGGGATGGTCCCGCGAGTATTGCAGGCAGGAGACGTCCACCTCGTGTTTCAGGAGCGCGTTTTGGACGAAGGTGCCCAGGGCATCCGCTCCCACGGCTGCCGTCATGCATACATTGGAACCAAGGGCGCTCACGGCCGCAGCGACCAGGGCCGCCGATCCCCCCAGCTGTTTTGTAAAGGATTCGGCGTTGGTCAGGCTGGCGCCCGTTGATTGCAGTTCGACGAACACCTCCCCGATGACGGCGACTTCGCAGCTTCGTTGATCTTCAGATGGTATCGGTGTCATCCCTTGATAACTCCTATGGGAATTAGTTTTGCGACTTTTCGCGCCAGGCCGGCGTGGTGCACGACATCCACCACGTCGGTAACGTTCTTGTACGCGGAAGGGTTCTCCTCGGTGAGTCCTTCCCGTGTACGCGAGCGGGCGACAATGCCGTGTTGTTGAAGTTCGGCCAGCACGGCCCGGGCATTGGTTTCCTTCTTGGCGCGCGTGCGGCTCTTGAGCCGCCCCGCACCGTGGCAACACGAGCCGAAACTTCGCTCCATGGCCCCGGGCTGACCGGCCAGAACGTACGAGGCGGTTCCCATGCTGCCGGGAATGAGCACGGGTTGTCCGGCGGTGCGGTAGCGCACGGGAATGTCGGGATGGTTGCGGGGGAAAGCCCTGGTTGCGCCTTTCCGGTGAACAAGGACGCGGCTTTCCAGTCCGTCGATGGCATGCTCCTCGATCTTTGCAATGTTGTGACATACGTCGTACACGACGCGCAATGAACTGCCCGGAAACAAACGGGCGAATACTTCACGTGTCCAGTGCGTCATGCATTGCCGATTGGCAAAGGCGAAATTCGCCGCCGCCGCCATGGCGCCCAGATACTGCCTGCCTTCGTCGGAGGCAATGGGCACGCAGGCCAACTGGCGGTCCGGCACGGTGATGCCGTATTTCCTCATCGCGTTGTCCATGCTGCGAATGGCGTCGGAGCATACCTGGTGTCCCAGCCCGCGAGACCCGCTGTGAATAAGGACCACGATCTGGTTCTCGTGAAGGCCAAAAAACTCGGCGGCCTCGTAATCGAAAATTTCCTCCACGTATTGGATCTCAAGGAAGTGGTTGCCGGATCCCAACGTGCCGACCTGGGTCGTGCCCCGTTCGATAGCACGTTCGCTGACCACGTCAGGATCGGCGGAGGCCAGGCGCCCGTGCTCTTCGATGAACGCGACATCCTCCTCGTTGCCGTAACCGGTGCTCACGGCCCACGATGCGCCCCGCGCGAGGACATCGTGCAGTTCATGCCGCGATAATTTCAGACGACCCCGAACGCCCGCGCCCGCGGGAACGGCGTTGTAAAGTTCCTCGACCAAGCGCGAAATGTTCATTCTGACCTGCTCTTTTTCGAGCGAGGAAGCAAGAAGACGCACGCCGCAGTTGATGTCGAATCCGACTCCACCTGCAGATACCACGCCGGTCTCCAGGTTCGTCGCAGCGACGCCGCCGATACAGAACCCGTATCCCTGGTGCGCGTCCGGCATGGCCAGGGAGGGTCCGGCGAGTCCCGGCAACATGGCGACGTTCACGACCTGCGAGAGGGTGTCGTCCTTAAGGAGGGATCTGTACAACACCTCGTCGGCGAAAACGATACCATCCACCTGCATGCCGGGAACCGCCTGGCGGGGGATGCGAATGGTCCATTCGTCTATTCGTTGGATCTTGTCGGAAAGGTCGTATCGGGATGCCATGTGTCGTTCCGGTTACAGGTCGAAGAAAATACGCGCGGTAAAAGGCGGGTGTGAGAGATCGGCGCTCAGGTTGTGATACGTGGCTGCTTTCACTTCCCGGTTCAGCACGTGTCGTTCAGGATCGTACGTGTCGCCCTCCACCCGGGCGCGGACGTCGATGGAACCGTCGTGCAGTTTTGAGATTGAGAAGGTTTTGATCCTGCGCGGGATAAAGCCGTGCACATCGAAGAGGTACACGCACTCGTTGAACCACTCGACCAGGAGAGCTCCCATGTCCCGGGCGTTTATGTTGATGGCGAACATGCGGTTGCTTTCTATTTCTCCCGATTGACAAACCAGGGCGGCGAATCCTTCCAGGGCCTGCTGGAAGAGCTCCTTTTCTGAATCAGCCTTGATCTCCAACCCGATATCAGCAGTGTGTTCGATGAATGCAAAGTGTCCCGTACTCACAACGGCCATTTCGTATCATGTGCAACGTCCCTGAAAACATAGAGGTTTTAAAATAACATGTCAAGAGCTGGGCAAGTATTTGCAATGCCGGGGGGAACGGGGATCGGTCCTTGCGATTGCGTGTCGCATGGTGGCAGAAGTGTTTTTTCGTCGCTCTCACAGTTGTTTGCGCGGCCCGTCGAGGAGCAAAAATGACCGTCCCGCACAAGGGAATCGAATTTCCGGGGTTTCATTGCTTTTCTCTATAGCCCCGACTATCTTTGCATATTCTATGCTTCCGGAGCGTCTTAAAAATATCCGTTTCAGAATACAAGCCGCTTGCGAAAGCGCGGGGCGGTCTCCGGGAAGTATCACGATAATCGCGGTCACGAAGACGATCCCTGCGGATGTAGTGAACCAGGCCATCGAGGCCGGATTAGTTGATATCGGTGAAAACAGGCTTCAAGAATACCTGCGTAAGCGCCCGTACCTGCGCCCGCACCGCTTCCATTTTATCGGTCATCTGCAAACCAACAAGGTCAAACAGGTCATCATGGTTGCGACAATGATTCACTCCGTTGATTCTTTACACCTCGCGAGGGAGATCAGCAAACGGGCGACTGGGGCGGATCGCACGCTGGATATATTGCTCGAAGTCAATACCAGCGGAGAACCTTCCAAGTACGGTTTTCTTCCCGCGGGAGTGGAAGACGCGGTCGAAGAAGTCGTGTCCTTGCCGGGAATCCGCCTGAGAGGATTGATGACGATCGCCAGCCTGGTCGATGATCCTGAAGTAGTTCGGCCGGAGTTCCGTATGTTGGCATCGTTCCAGAGGAGTATCCGGGAACGATTGGAACTCCCTGATTTTGACGTGCTGTCCATGGGCATGACGAACGATTTTGAAATTGCGATACAAGAAGGCGCAACACATATACGGCTGGGAACCGCCCTGTTCGGCTCCCGGCAATAAACATCACGAACATCCTTTCATCATGACCTCCGACGAGTTGAGAAATAAGGCATTCACCATTACCCGCAAGGGATATTCACAGGAGGAAGTGCGCGCGTTTCTGGATTCCGTGGCCACGGCGTGGGAGGAACGCATGGCCGAGTTGGAAAAAATCGAGCAGGGATTAGCCGGGCTGGAGAAAGAAATCGAATCGTTTGAGACGGTACGGGATTCACTTTCCGAGTGCTTGGAGGCCGCTAACGAAAAGATCGCGGCATATCGCTCGCGGGCGGAGATGGCGGAGCGGCATGCGCGAGAAGCGGAGCAGCGTGCGTTGGCTGCGGAAGAGAAAGCGGAAGACGCGATTCGGGAAGTGCGCGCGGAGTTGGAAACGGAACGGAACGAAGTGCTGCGCCAGGCCCGTGAAGAAGTCAACCTTGTGTTGCAGGAAGCAGCGAAACGTGGAAAGATGTACATACGGAAGTCCCGGGAAAAAGCGGAACGAATGGAAGAACATCTTGCTCTCCTCCAGTCGCAACGTCTGTTGCTTATCGCCCGGTTAAAATCGCTGCTCCTGGCCTCGGTGCAGTTTATCGAAGACCTGGAATCGGACCAGGTACTGGCGCGGAATTCCGTCATCCCCCGGGCGGAAGCAAAACCCAAAGCGGGTCTGAGCGCCCGGGAGCTCGAATCCATTATACAAACACTGGACATTCTGAAAGAAAAAATGCCATGAGTGAACTTGTGCACAACATTGAAGAAGCGATCAAAGCAATCCGTTTTCATACAAAGGCGGAACCCCGGATCGGGATTATCCTGGGTACGGGACTGGGTGGGCTGGTCGAGGACATCGAGGTGGAAACGGTTATCTCGTACGATGAGATCCCCCACTTCCCCATATCTACCGTTGAGTACCACCACGGGAAACTGATCTTCGGCACGCTGGCGGGGAAATCGGTTGTTGCCATGCAAGGACGTATTCATTATTACGAAGGGTACACCCTGCAGCAAGTGACGTTTCCGGTACGGGTGATGAAGTTCCTCGGTGTATCCATCCTCATGGTTTCCAACGCGGCCGGAGGAATGAACCCGCTCTTCCGGCGCGGTGACTTGATGATCATCACCGATCACATCAACCTTATCGGCGACAATCCTTTAATCGGCGTGAACGACGAAGCCCTGGGGCCGCGGTTTCCCGATATGAGTGAGCCTTACTCGAACCGCCTGATCGACCTTGCTTCCGACGTGGCGTTGGAGAACCATATCGCCGTCCAGAAAGGGGTGTTCGTTGCGGTGGCGGGTCCCAACCTGGAGACGCGGGCGGAGTATCGTTTCCTGCGCAGTATTGGTGCCGACGTCGTCGGCATGTCCACCGTTCCCGAAGTCATCGTGGCGCGGCACATGGACCTGGAAGTCCTGGGCTGCTCCATCATCACGGATGAATGCTTCCCTGACGCCCTGGAGCCCGCTGATATTCCATCAATTATCAAGGCGGCGGAAGAGGCGGAGCCCAAGTTGACCACCATCATGACGGGCGTTGTTTCTAAGCTCTCCGTGTAACAAGGATTAATCATCGTACAGCGAATAATGTTCAAACCATTTCCGGAAAAGTTTTCGTTCCCCCAACTCGAAAAGGAGATCCTGGTCTTTTGGGAGGAGCATGATGTCTTCAGGAAGAGCATCGAGCAGCGCAAAGGGAAACCGGGATTCACTTTTTACGAGGGACCACCCACGGTCAACGGCAGGCCCGGCATTCACCATGTCATGTCTCGTACACTAAAGGACATGTTTTGTCGTTACAAGACAATGACCGGCTTCATGGTGCATCGGAAAGCGGGGTGGGATACACACGGCCTGCCGGTGGAGATCGCGCTGGAGAAGGCGCTTGGCTTTGAGCAGAAATCCGATATCGAGAAATACGGAGTCGATAAATTCAACCGGGAAGCTAAGAAGCTGGTGTACCACCACATTGAAATGAAGGAAGGGTGGCGAACGCTTACCGAACGGATGGGATACTGGATCGACCTGGATGACGCGTATATCACGTGTACCAACGAGTACATCGAGTCCGTGTGGTGGGCATTGAGCGAGTATTTCAAGAAAGGATTGATTTACCGGGGGTTCAAGATTGTACCGCAATGCCCCCATTGCGAAACGCCGCTTTCATCGCACGAACTTGCCCAGGGATACGAAGATGTTCAAGATCCGAACTTGTTCGTAAAATTCAAGGCCCGGGATGAAGACGCTTCATTTCTCGTGTGGACGACCACGCCCTGGACGCTCATTTCCAACGTTGCGCTCGCGGTGCACCCGGAATACGATTACGTCAAGGTCCGCACTCCCGATCATGGTAATCTTTACCTCGCCGCGGCCAGGCTCTCCATCCTGGCAGGGGATTATGAAATCCTCGGTCACATGAAAGGGAAGGAACTGGTGGCCCGGGAATACCAGCCCTTGTTTAGCTACGTTCCGCTCGAGAAGAAGGCGCACTACATTGTTCCCGCTGATTTCGTTACCCTGGAGGAAGGGACGGGTATTGTCCACCTGGCTCCCGCTTTCGGTGCGGACGACTACGAGATGTCGAAGAAGTATGATCTTCCCTTTCTCCAGCTTGTGACGGAAGGTGGAAGGTTCGTTGACGAGGTGACGGATTTTGCAGGGAGGCTGGTAAAAACAATCAACTTCGGAACGCACAAGGAAGAAGGATGTGACCCGGACGTCATTCGGCATCTCAAGGAACGCGGCCTTGTGTACCGGGCAACACGCGATTACCGTCACTCCTATCCCCACTGCTGGCGGTGCGATAACCCCTTGATATATTATGCGCGCGACAGTTGGTACATCCGCACAACGGCGTACGTGCGGAAGATGATCGAGATCAACCGAACGATCAACTGGTACCCGCCCGAAGTCGGAAGCGGACGCTTCGGGAACTGGTTGGAGGAAAACAAGGATTGGGCGCTTTCCCGCGATCGTTACTGGGGAACCCCGTTGCCCATCTGGGTAGCGGAGGACGGGTCGGATCAATTGTGCGTAGGTTCTATCGACGAGTTGCTCGAAGGTTGGTACGAGGAAGATGGTATCAGGCGTAAAATCCGGCGGGAGGAAGTGGATTTGCACAAGCCGTTCATCGATCATGTCGTGTTTGAGCGCGGCGGGAAGATATATCGCCGCACACCGGAACTGATCGACGTGTGGTTTGACAGCGGGGCAATGCCGTTTGCCCAATTTCACTATCCGTTTGAAAACCGTGACTGGTTTGAAGCGAACTTTCCCGCGGATTTTATCTGTGAAGGCATCGATCAGACTCGCGGCTGGTTTTATACCCTGCATGCCATTTCCACGTTTCTTTTTGAGAAACCGGCGTTCAAGAACCTCATTGTCAACGAGTTGATCCTTGACAAGAGCGGTCAAAAGATGTCCAAGTCCAAGGGGAACGT
>JAJRXL010000134.1 GCA_024276335.1 Bacteroidota bacterium | reverse complement strand
GCGGTGATGAATCGTTTGTTGAAAGCGGCTGATATCGTGATCGATATTTGACTTGCGCCAGTTTCGCCTGAGGGAAAGAACCGATGCTTACTTACGTGTTTTTTCCTTTTCTTTCCGCATAGCATAAATAACCAGGAACACTAGGCCTCCCCAGACTACCCCGGTGATGATGACCATGGTAATGATTGCGTCAGTGTTCATCGGTTGCCCTCGGATTGTTGTCTGAAACGAAATACGGGTTGAACATGATCAGGCAGGTGAGCACGATGGCCCATTGAAGGAGCACCGTTCCCAGGCTCCACGAACTCCATGGATTCAAGGAATCCCACAGCCCGTTGTCGCTGATAGTCTGGCTCAGCCACCACACAAGCAGGATTACCGCTTCCACCAGCACCACGTACATCATGACATTCCACCCACGGCTGACGACGATGTCGCCGGAGGGGTTGATGAAATGGTTCCTGAAACGCTCCAGGCCGTACTTGATGACCGCTACCGAGAAAAACAGGCCCGAGACCATGAGACCAATGCCCCATACGGCATCCTGGTTGGTGAAAAAGTCCGGTGATAATGCGCTTGGCAATCCGAAAACAAATCCTGCCAGTCCAACCATGATGATGGCTCTTTTTCGATTCAATCCCCGATCCACCAACGCCCGGACCACCAACTCCACCATTGAGATAAGGCTTGTGAGAGCGGCGAACAGGAGCGCGATAAAGAAAATCGTCATAAACACCTGGCCGGCAGGTATTTGTTTGAAAAGCTGGGGGATCCAGATGAATGTCAAGCCGTTATTTCCAGCGCCGACAATCGACGAGGCGGCATCCGGTTGTATGGAGAAGATGGTACAGAGGACCGTGATCCCTGCCAGAAGGGAGATGGAATTATTTCCGAATCCCAGCATGAACGCGTTGAGGGTTGTGTCTTCGTGCGCCCGCATGTACACGGCGTATGTTACGATGAGCCCCCAGCCCGCGCCCGTGTCCCAGGCGTTCTGCGTGAGCGCCTGAAGCCATACCTGGACGTCTCCCAGGGCGTTCCAGTCGGGTGTGAAGAGGAAATTCAAGCCTCGTTCGGCGCCGGGTAGGGTTACGGCGCGAATGGCCAGCACGATCAGAAGAATCACCAACGAGGGAATGAGCAGCCGGGATGCTTTCTCTATTCCTTTTACTCCGCGAAATACGACAAACGTGGCGATCAGGATTGCGCTTGCATGAGTGAGTACCGCGGAAAAACTTCCCTCGTACGACGTCCAGAACGCGCCGGGCGCGGCGCCGGGAATTTCGCCGGAAACGGAAGCAATGACGAAGCGAAGACACCAGCCGGTGACCACGGAGTAGTAGAACATGATCGCGGTGGCGGTAAAGGCGACCCACGCGCCCATCCATGCGAAGTTTTTCCCGATAAGCCGTTGAAACGCGCCTACCGGTCCTTGACGCATTGCCTTGCCAAGCGCGAACTCGGTAATGATAAGCGGGATGGACCAGATGAAGAGAAAAATGATCCAGGGGATGAGAAAGCTTCCACCGCCATTCGTAGCGGCAATACGCGGAAAGCGCCAGATGTTGCCGGTGCCCACCGCCATACCCAGCATGGCGATCATCATGCCCCAGCGTGAGGAGAATTGTGATAGCGATTTTTGCATGAACCTGGTTTCTGCCTCGAAGAGGGTTTATAATACTTCCAATCTACGTTAACTGAATTGCGAATAGCAAATACGCGGTGTGCTCGAGGCAGCCGGATGCCCGTAATAATCCGCCGCGTGGTTTCCGTCTTTCGATCGTTGATCTTCATGATAATACTTTGTAGTTTTTACTGGCTTGCTGTAACCGCTCACACATCCAATACAGGTATCCCTATGAAACGATTTGCTCCTGCGCTTTTTCTTGCTGTGCTTGTTTGTACTCTTGTTTCAGCGCAGCCTGTTCTGGTACAGACGGATAACGGGCAGTTCGGAGGGCATCATGTCGGCCAGAACAATGCACCGCTTCCTATGTGGGAAGAATCCGCCATCCTCAAGCCGGATGGACCGTGCCGGATATTAGAGATTCATGTTTTCTTCGACGGCAGTACCCCGGGAAAGGATACCGTGTATGTTGTCGGTGATCCCTCGGAAGGTGTCATACCTCCAACGAACTGGGTTTGGCCGTACAACACGCTCATTCCCCCAATAGTCGTGGATTACAACGGGCAACAGGGCTGGAGAACGATCGACATTAGGGGCAAGGGGTTGAGATCGGATGGGTACGACCGTATCATCGTTCAGCACCGGTTGTCCAGGAACGGCCCGTGGTTTGCTGTTGACAATGACGGTGCTTCCACACCGCTGCGTTCATTCCTGTTCGATCCTCACCGTAAAAACAGCCTGGGCTTCCCCGGGGTGTATTACCGTGCTGCCGGTGATTACATGGTGCGGTTGCTTGTACAGTACGACTATCCTTCGGGCAACACCTCGCAACCACCTCCGCCTCCGACGTTCATTGACGTCGCGAAAACCGCCGGGCTGACCGACGAGGCGGGCAATCCATTGAAATCCGTGCAGGTGAGCGTCGTGGATTGGAACAACGATGGCCTGGATGACATCGCGATCGGCGGCAGATTTTTTCAGAACAAGGGGCACGGAAGGTTCGAAAACGTTACGTCGCGCATGGGCATTTCCGGTGGTGCAACCATATGGGGAGATATTGACAACGATGGCGACCAGGATGTGTACGCAGTCAGTGGCGGAAAGAATGATAAGCTCTACAGGAACAACGGTGATGGGACGTTTACCGATGTGACTGCTGCATCAGGCTTATCGAATCCTTATCCAACCGTGACGCCCATCTGGTTCGACTATGACAACGACGGTTTGCTCGATCTTTTCATCGCGAACGGAAGACGAACCGTCAACAACAGGGAAACGTATTATCCCGACCAGTTGTGGAAAAACGAAGGGAACATGAAGTTTAGAAATGTGACGGCCGTGGCGGGTATTGCAACCGGGGAACCGCCGCCGTATTACGATTGCTGGGGAGCCAGCGTATGTGATTACAACAACGATGGGTACACGGATATTTTTGTTTCTACGTATCGCCTCGCGCCCGATCTTTTATACCGCAATAATAAAAATGGAACCTTTACGGAAGTGGGCGCCGCGACACGTGTGCGTGGTGTCCCAACGGCCGATCCAAGATACTTCGGGCATGGCATGGGAAGCGACTGGGGCGATTTCGACAATGACGGCGACCTCGACCTCGTCGTTGGCAACCTCGGTCATCCTGATTGGCGCGGCATGTTTTCCAACCCGTCCTTGATCTTCAGGAACGATGGAGCGCCGAATTTCATGTTTACCGAAATCCACAAGAGTATGGGGCTTAAATTCTTCGAGATGAACGCCGGCGTCGCCTGGTTTGATTATGATCACGACGGCTATCTCGATCTCTGGTCCTGCCAGTACGCCTATCGCAAGGAAGGAGAACAGGGAGAACCGGCGCGCCTCTCGAGACTGTACCACAACGAGGGACCCCCGGATTACAAGTTGCGCGACGTCACCTGGCAACTTGGATCAATCATACACGGCGCCTGGACGATTGCCAGGATTGATTATGACAACGATGGGGATATAGACCTTCTCGTCGGAAGTCCGACGGATGCGGTGAAACTGTTTCGGAATGATGTGGCCAAGCAAGGGAATTGGATATCGTTTCGATTGGAAGGAAGCCCCGGCAACAGCGTAAGCATGGATGCTGTCGGAACCATGATCAAAGTAAAAGCGGGAGGACGAACCTTCATGCGGATATTCTCTGCCGCGGGCGCCGGATCGCGCGCGGCTCAAAGCAGCGCCGAAATCCACTTCGGGCTCGGACAAGTCAACGTGGTAGATGAAGTCAGCGTTCGTTTTTCGGACGGGACACAACGCACATTCACGGCGTTGCAGCCCGATCGAACGTATAGAATTGCATACGATGGCGGTATCTCAACGAGTGTGGAGCGTGACGGTGCCGTAACCGGTGCATGGAGTATCTCGCGTACGTGGTACGGGGATGGAAGGCTTTGGTTTGAGCTGGGATCAAATCGAACGGTCAAGGATATTATAGTGACATTGTATAACATCCTCGGGGCGAAGGTTTCAACGGTACGCCTTGGTGACAGAAGTCCGGGGACTCAATCGTTCCAGCCGGAAAGACGCATGGCGCGCGGATTGTACTTTTTACGATTCCGCGCGGAAAAGCAAACGCATATTGTTCGCGTGATAGTATTACAGTGATTCCGCGCATGTGAAAAACGTAATGTTCAGCGATGTACGGCGCTATATGCGACCGGTTGCCAGGTGACAATTTCTGTCGTATTTATACCAAAAAATCTTTTGCGCACTCAATGAAGGATGGAATACAACGGAAACTGCTACCGGCATCGATATATCGCATGCCTGCATATCGTTTTTCCTCTTTTACTTTGCAATGATAATCATTGTCGAGACCGGCCCAAGATCGTTAGTCGAGAGAGTCACAATTACGCATGGAGGAAAAGAAACTCCTCGCAGCGATCGAAGCGAAAATGTCTTGCTGTATCTTCCAGGTTCAATATCTCTCTCGATCACGCTCATGAGCTGACGCCCGAGCAGGTCATGAACTGTTATGTTGGCGTACTCCGCACGATGAGCGAAATTGTATTCTATCGTAAGCGCGTCTTGCGAATTAATATTGATTGGATTTGGATAAACCTTCAATGATCCGGTTTTAAGCGGAGCTATTGGACCTTCCATAGATAATAACTTCTTGTCCAATCTGTAGAGCTTGATTGATCGTGCTCGTCTACCTAAAGCCCATACCATATCTTTAGATGATGGATAAATATCACGCAAGACAGTTGGTGAGAGTAAACCGATTGTACGCCCATTTACGTAATTAACGATCCAGGTACTATCAGTATATCCAAGAGGGGCAGTTGCAGAACTTGTAATTACATACATGACTCCATCCATGTATGCAATATCCACGGTTGCGGTTCCTCTCCAAGGCAATGTAAAGCTCGTCCATCCCTGCTTTGTATCCCGATAATCAATATCCCGTGTGGTTATCCCATAGTTTCTTCCCGGCGGAAAAGCGCTTTGTGGAGCCATCGTTATTGACAGTCCGGTATCGTTTACCATGTGTACTTTCTTGAATGCGAACCCTCGATAATACTGCTCCGCAAGTGGATGCGACGGGTCTTGAATGCGTATCCATGTCCTTCCTCCATCTGTTGTCATCTTGACCCAACTGTTATCACCCTCTGAGTGATGCCAATGGTAAAACTTGTAATGATGAAGGGAATCTATTGTAATAAAAGTTCTTGCTGAAACTATATCTTTTGATCCCAACGTATCCGCAGATATCTCTTTCCAATTATCTCCCATGTCGCTTGAATAAAGAAGTAATTCCGCACCGTACCATTTTTCATAATCTTCCATCATGTAGTGCATATACCAGCTCGAAGGAGCATTCATTCGAATCCGACTATATTGTAATGTATATGATACCCATTTTGAGTGATTCTTGAGATTCATTTTATTCCTTTTCCAGTTCGATCCTCCATCTGTCGTACAATAAATCACGGAATCTAATTCCGGTAGAACAGATACAGATAGTGTAACTATCCCGAATTGCGGAGTGATAAAATCGGCATATCTTACAGTTAAACCTTTATATGGTTGGATAGATATGTCGTTCTGGGGCATAGGTCTGAGCGAATCTCTGATCCATGAATGTCCCGCATTTGTTGTTTTGTAATAATACCCTCTCACATCGAACACGTACCCCGTGTTTGAGTCCGGCCATTCAACCGCAACAATTGGCGTCAAAGTATCCGTACGCGGAAGAAGAACTTCCGACCATTGAGCGTTGGTAGTATGAATAGCGGCTGACAAGCAGATAAGTGAAAGTATTATCCGTTTCAAGTTATATTCCTCTTTTATTTATTTTTTTCAAAAACGATGCTCACCCAACCATGCATTTCGTCCACGAACTGCGCCTTGAAACGCTTCGTGTCGGGGAAAGGCAGCGGTATCTCCCTGTACCATGAAAATAGGGCGAATCGGGATGATAGTATCAAAAATGATAGTGCGAGGTACATTCTGGGTGTATGATTCATGTGTCTCATTGTGTGAAAATAGTGATACGAAGCCGGTTCGCCAATCCCATGAATATGGTGTTTTTCGTGATAAGTGAGTGCCTGTACTGGAATTATGGTTTCATGTGGATATGAATCCCTGTTCAACAGCTCAGATGACGTCGGCGGAGGTAGACTTCGAGGTGGACCGATACCCGTGACCCGTCACCACTCCAATAGCTGGAAAGGTTGTTTTAACAAACTCCTAACGTGATGATCGAATTATCCTCATGAACACGCGCTACATTGTCGGCACATGACAGAGATCAGAAATCACATATCGGAAATCTACAGGAGAGTAATAATGATACGAGTACATGTCGTCATCGCGTTTGTGATGATTTTTTGTGGGAACATGTCTTGCGCGCAACCGGATCCGTTTGTCAATACGATTGTTCTTGTCACATCTGACGGGAACATCATGATTTCAGGAGGGAGAATGACCTTCAGGGACTACGTGCTCAAGGTGGAGTCGGAAGAAAAAGAAAATGTCTGGCTGTTGGTTGATCCGATCGCGGGCATCCACGCGATCATGGATGCCCGTGATGATCGGGGAGTTTTTATCACCGTGTATGAAAACCTTCGTGCCATGCAGGTTGTCGCCGGATGGGATCGAATAAGAATGCGGGCAGAAGGAACGAAAACGATAGCTGACAAACGCATGATTATTGCAGCCAATGTGCGGGAAAATGCTATTACCAGGAAGTAATGACGTGGGAACGAAATCACAATCAGGGCATCGTGACGCACGTGATTCGAGGGGCACCGTGTGAAAAAGTCATCGTGCTGATCGGAGTCATTCAAACGTATTTCTCACACGATGTGCAAACTATGCTAACGAACAACCGATAGATTACCGGACGTGAAAAAGCGAATGAATTCATCCGACGGAAAAGAAGGAGATCAATAATCATGCACAGATTAGCTGTTTTCGTTGTCTTGATCCTGTTGTGG
>JAJRXL010000133.1 GCA_024276335.1 Bacteroidota bacterium | reverse complement strand
GGTGGGAAGTCTGGTATTGTTCATCGCCGGCCTGTTTCAAGAAGTGAAACAGTACATCAATACAGAGAAGATACGGAACAGGAACTTGACAGGCAAGGTTATTGACTCTAACAATAATTGGCCCTGTGTGATAGCAATGCCGGAACATATCGAGGGTGCGGAATTGTTTCGTCACTTGATCGGTTTCCCTTACTACGGTAGCTTTTGGAATGAAACGCCGGGAAAACAGACTGACATGAAGAATCGAAGCAATAAGCGCGTGGTCGTCGGAATGTCGGGCGGAGTGGATTCCTCCGTGGCCGCGGCGCTGCTGGTCGAGCAGGGGTACGACGTCATCGGGATCACCATCAAGACGCACAACTACGAGGATGCCGGCGGCGCGCCGGCCAATCCGCATTCCTGCTGCTCGCTGGAAGGTATCAACGACGCCCGCGCGGTGTGCATGCGTCTCGGCGTCCCGCACTACGTGGTCGATTTCTCGGGGCGGTTCAACCGTCAGGTCATCGATCGCTTCACGGAAGAATACCTGGAAGGCCGCACGCCGAATCCCTGCGTCCTCTGTAACCGCGAAATCAAGTGGGACGCCCTCTACACCAAGGCCGTTTCGCTTGGTGCAGCGTCCATTGCCATGGGACATTATGCCCGCGTCGAGAAAGACCCCCGAACAGGGAGGCATTTCGTGCGCAAGGGCGTGGACGATGAAAAGGACCAATCCTACGCCCTGTGGAACGTAAGGGAGGAGCACCTGGCAGCGACCCTGTTGCCGCTGGGGCGCCTGACCAAGGAGAAGGTGCGAGGGGAGGCGGAGCGATTCGGGCTGCTCACGGCGGGGAAAAGCGAGAGCTTCGAAATCTGTTTTATCCCTGACGACGACTACCGACGCTTCCTGCGGGAACGAGTGAGCGGGCTCGCGGAATCGGTGCGCGGAGGGGGCATCCTGTTCGAAGGGAAACGGGTGGGGACGCATGAGGGCTACCCTTTTTACACCATCGGGCAGCGGCGAGGACTGAACATCGCGGTGGGCGAACCGGTGTACGTTACCGGGATCAGGGCGGAGGACAACGTTATCGTCGTGGGAAGAGCGGAAGACCTCTTGCACTGCGCCTGTATCGCCAGGGAAGTGAACTGGCAGAAGTGGCCGGGCCTTTCGGAACCCCGCCGGGTAGTAGCCAAAATCCGCTACAAGGATCCAGGCGCGGCCGCCGTCGTGGAACCCGTGGAAGGCGGACGGGTGCGAGTCGTCTTCGATAAACCCCGCCGGGCAATTACACCCGGCCAGTCCGTTGTCTGGTACGACGGGGAGGACATCGTCGGCGGCGGCATCATCGACGGCGTGGAGAAGTAGGAAAGGACACCATCCGTCCGTTTTATCCCTTACAAATCTCCGCGTCTTTTTCTATGTTACACTGACAAATTTTTTCACTGAACTCAAGGGAACAACAATGAAAGACATCCTTGGATACCTGAAGACCCACGAACAGGAATTCATGAGCGAACTGTTCGATTACTTGCGCATACCAAGCATTTCCGCAACCGACGCCAACAAGTCCGACATCAACAAGGCCGCGGTGTTTACCGAGAAGCTCTTGAAAAAGGCAGGACTGAAAAATGTGCGCCAGTACAAGACGAAAGGGAATCCGCTCGTGTACGGCGAGTGGCTGGGAGCGAAAGGCAAACCCACCGTCCTGATCTACGGTCATTACGACGTGCAGCCGCCCGATCCTCTCGATCTCTGGAAGACGGCTCCTTTCGAACCCACGATCAGGAGCGGGAAACTGTTTGCCCGTGGCGCCGCCGACGACAAGGGACAAGTCTTTCTTCATTTCAAAGCCATCGAGGCGTGGTTGAAGACGAGGAAGGAACTGCCGCTCAACGTCAAGGTTATCGTCGAGGGGGAAGAGGAGATCGGGTCGCCGAGCCTCGGTGCCTTTATTCGACAGCAGAAAAAGCTTCTCAAGTGCGACGCGATCCTCATTTCCGATACGAACATGGAAGGCACGAACATTCCCAGCATCTGTTACAGCCTGCGGGGGTTGACCTACTTGGAGATGAAGGTGACGAGCGCCAAGGGGGATCTTCACAGCGGGATGTTCGGAGGCGCGATCGCGAATCCGATCCAGGTTCTCAGCGAAATCCTTGTGGCCTGCAAGGACCCGAAAACCGGCAAGGTCAAGATCCCGGGCTTCTACAAGGACGTGTTGCCGCTGACCAAGAGGGAGCGCGAGAACCTCGCCCGCGTTCCGCACGATGAAAAGAAATTCCTTCGCGACATCGGCGCGCGAAAGGCCTTCGGGGAGAAGGGATATACGACGCTCGAACGCATCGGGGCGCGACCCACGTTCGAAGTCAACGGCATCTGGGGTGGGTTCACCGGCGAGGGGGTGAAGACCGTCCTGCCCGCGCATGCCAGCGCGAAGGTTTCCATGCGATTGGTGGCGAACCAGAACCCGGACAAGATTGCCAGGCTGTTCATGAATTACGTGAAGAAAATCGCTCCCGACACGGTGAAAATCGATGTGAAGATGTACGAAAACAACGGCGACCCGGCCCTTACTCCCCTCGATTTCCCGGGTATGCAGGCCGCTGCGAAAGCGATCCGGAAAACCTTCGGTAAAGATCCCGTATTCACGCGCGAAGGAGGCTCCATCCCGATCGTGGCGGATTTCCAGAAGCACCTGAAAGCATACTCCGTGCTC
>JAJRXL010000132.1 GCA_024276335.1 Bacteroidota bacterium | reverse complement strand
CCGCTTCCTGAGAACACATAAGACATTTCTTTTCATCTGGTATCGTATTATACTTGGAATACTGATCTTGATTCTTGTCCTAAGCGGAACTATTCAGCCATGAAGATGACCATACCAAGAAAAAGCCTGATTGTACTTGCCATCATACTAAGCGGTTTATCCGCGACCGCATCTATCGCCCAAACATCGGAGCAATCAATGAATCCCATCGTCGTCGTCGAGACCACCAAGGGTGTCTTTGAAATCGAGCTGTTTCCGGAAGACGCGCCCAAGACGGTAAAGAACTTCATCGAACTCACAAGACGCGGATACTACGACAGCGTCCTTGTCCATCGCGTGGCCAAGGGATTTATTATCCAGGCGGCCGATCCCACGGGAACCGGCGCAGGGGGCACGAGCATTTATGGTAAAACATTCGAGGACGAGTTGAATCCCGCGACCCCATCCTACCAAAGAGGATACGTGCGGGGCACGGTCGCCATGGCCAACAGCGGACCCAATACCAACACAAGCCAGTTTTTCATCATGCTCAGGGACAATGCCCTGCCTCATAACTATACGATCTTCGGGAGGGTCATCAAGGGTATGGACGTCGTCGATACAATCGCGTCCGTGGACATCGATCCGGTTTTTACGCCAACGGACGGACGACCGAAGGAAGACATTTACATGACACGTGTATACGTTAAATCACCATCAAACCAGCAATAAAGGGATACCATGAACTTACGATCATTTGCAGTACTGATATTCGTCGCTTTTTTCCTGGTCTCTTTTGCAAGCGCTCAAGATAGCGGAAAGAAGACATCAGGGAAAAAGCAGGACGTGGCCGTCATTAAAACAAACATGGGCACCATTGTTTTCAAGTTTCTGCCTGATAGCGCGCCGAATCACATGAAGAACTTCATCAAGCTCGCGAAGAAGGGATTTTATGATGGCCTCAAATTCCACCGGGTCATTCCCGGATTCATGATCCAGGGCGGCGATCCTCTGTCCAAGGATAACGACCCCGCCAATGATGGAACGGGCGGTCCCGGCTATACCATTCCCGCCGAGATCAAAGCCAAGCACGGCCGCGGCGCGGTGGCAGCCGCTCGACTGGGAGACACCGTCAATCCTAAACGTGAATCCAGTGGCAGCCAGTTCTATATTTGCGTAGGGGAGTGCAACTGGTTGGACGGCCAGTACACCGTGTTCGGGCGAGTCATCGAGGGAATGAACGTTGTTGATAAAATCGCAAACCTGCCTCGCGACAAACGTGACAACCCCCTTCAGCCGGTCATCATGGAATCCGTCACCATCGAGAAGCGCATCATCCGGTAAGTTTCAACATGACCCTGACCGAACTACGCCGGTCATTAGCAAAGAAGAATTACCTGCCCGTGTACTACCTGCGCGGGCAGGATGATTTCTTGATCGAAAAAGTCGTTCGGGAAATCGTGGAAAGCATCATGGGAGCCGAGCCCGACCCCTTTGACTACATGGTGATGGACGGCCCCGATCTCAAAGCCCCTTCTATCATCGACGCCGCCAATGCATATCCCCTGTCCGTCGAGCGGAAAGTCCTCGTAGTGCACAAGGCTGAATCTGTCATCGTCACGGAGCCGTTTCCGAGCTATCTCGATGCGCCATCTCCCACGACTACGTTGGTTCTCGTCGAAAGCATTTTGGAAAAGAAAAAGAACTTGGGGAAAAAAGCATCCTCCATCGTGAACAAGCTCGATCGATCCGGCGCCCTGATCAAGGTATCTTCGCTTACGGAAAGAACGGTGTACAAGTTCATTGCGGACGAATTTGCACGTCGTGGAAAACGCATTACGCCGGATGCTTCCCTTCGATTGCGGGAGCTCAAGGGATTGTCCGCCCGCTCGCTTACCAACGAAATTGAAAAAATCTGTACCGCGGCGGATGATAAGACGGAAGTTGATGAATCCCTCGTGCGCCAATTGACCGGAGCATCGATGCTCTTCAGCGTTTGGGACCTTGCCGAGGCCGCGGCGTTGCGCAATATTCCCCGCGCCCTCGAAATCAGTTACCGGCTGCTCGAAACCAACGATAGCGCCGCGACCCAGCTCGTCTCCAGCCTTGTCAACCATTACATCCGGCTGTGGAACATCTACGATGTCCTGAGCAGGCGCGGCACCGCCGCCGATTCCTTCCTCGAAGATTGGCTTTTCCGGAAATACTCGGGGCAGGCGCGACAATACACGAGGGAGCAATATTCCAGAATTTTTAACTATCTTTTCGAAGCTGATTACGAACTGAAATCGCGCAAGACCGATGAACGCACGTTGCTCACGCGCCTGATTTACCAGATCATTACCACGTAGCCGTTATCAATTTGGGACACACCGAAGCAAAAAAAGGACGAACGCAGGAACCTCCCGAGCCCGGTGTCGTTCAAGTCAGACCGGCCGCCGAACGGTCGGTGAACCTGGACGACTGGTCGGACGAAGAGTTAATGCTGGCATTCCAGGATGACAACGATGACGCGTACCTGGTACTGGTCGGACGATACAAGGACAGGCTGATGAATTTTGTGTATCGTTTCGTGGGCGACATGGACGACGCCAAAGATATCCTCCAGGAAACATTCCTTCGGGTTTATATCAAGAAGGATTTGTACAAGACCATCGCGAAGTTTTCAACCTGGGTATACACGATCGCCGGGAACCTGGCCAAGTCGGAGCTTCGCAGACGAAGCCGCAGGGGAAAGATATCTTTGACGCAACGAGGGGGTAAAAACAAAGACGAGGACTACCAGATACCACTCCCGGATTTAGGCCCCTTGCCTGATCGAAGAACCGATGCATCAATGAAATACGAGCGCGTTCAGCAGGCCCTCCTGCAACTTCCCCCGGCATTTCGGGAAGCCGTCATCATGCGCGACATCCAGGAACTTGCATACGAAGAGATCAGTGCTATCCTGGACCTTCCTATCGGGACGGTAAAATCAAGAATAAATCGCGGTCGAAACCAGCTCCAGGCATTATTGAAAGACATCTATGACTAATTGATACGTTTCGTGAAACATGATTGACGATCATCATATCGATCCGCAGGCCCCGGATTCCGAAGAAGAGTTTGCCCGGTTGCGAAAGCTTCTGCGCTCACTGCCGGAGGTTCCCGCTCCTGAGAATTTTGAGCAGGAATTACAACGCAGAATTCAGGAAGTGAAGGAAGCTCGGACTCCATGGTGGAAAGGGCTCTTTTCCGGCGAGCGGATATTCTTTCGTATTCCACCGATCGCGTACGGTGCGGCTGCAACCGTCGCGGTTGTTTTCATCGGGTATTATATCATTACGTCACGTAACGTACTGGAGCCCCCTCCCGCTCCGTCTCCGCCCCCGACCGAACAAACCATACCTTCTCCCGTCGAATCTCCTTCAGAAGAAGGACGGGAGAATCGAGAGGGAAAAAGCAGTCCAACTCTTTTGCCGGAGAAAAACGTTACCTCCGGGTATGAGAAAAAACCCGAGAAAGAAAATAACCTCAGGATGGAACGAGGAATTGCGCCGGCCGCCGAGCCACTCACTCCCGAACGGCTGCTCGAGAAGACAACGGAAGAACCGGCGTATCTATTTCGTAGCAGAGGCGCGTATGATATCGAGATGGAAGACAGTCTCGCGCAGATCGATAGCCTCGTTTCCCCGGACTCGCTTCAGAATACGCGGGTACCACGGCAAATCAAAAGCAAGAAAAAGCTTCCCCCGGATAAGTAAAGGATCGCAGTGAATTCTCCTCTCGCTCCATTGGCTGAGCGAATGCGCCCCCGGTCGCTCGACGAGTTCGTGGGGCAAAAGCACCTGCTCGGGCCGGGGAAAGCTCTCTCCGTTCTTTACCAGCAAGGGCGCGTAGTGTCAATGATTCTCTGGGGGCCCCCAGGTTCCGGCAAAACGACACTTGCCCGGCTTCTCGCGGAACGGACGGAGCACGCATTTGAACAGCTGTCCGCGGTTTCTTCCGGCGTGCGCGACGTGCGGCGCGTGCTCTCCCAAGCCTCCGAGTTTCGAGACGAAGGCAAAGGAACCATTCTGTTCATTGATGAGATCCATCGCTTTAATAAAGCCCAGCAAGACGCGTTATTGCATAGTGTTGAATCGGGCGACATCATCCTGATCGGTGCAACGACCGAAAATCCGTCCTTCGAGGTCATTCCGCCTCTTCGATCCCGTTGCCGAACGTTCGTTCTCGAGCCTCTTTCTGCCTCCGACTTGCTGGAAGTCCTGAACCGCGCGCTCGAAAATGACGAAGTGCTGAAGGAACTGGCAATTACTTTTGACGACCCCGAGCTTCTCATCGCGTATTCGGGCGGCGACGCGCGGGCGCTCCTCAATGGCCTGGAAATGTGCGTCATGCTGGCCGGCAACGAGAAAGATATTCACATAAGTGCTGAATTGATCGCGGAAGCCTTCCAACGAAGTTTTGCGCAATACGACAAATCGGGAGAGGAACATTACAATGTCATATCAGCCTTCATCAAATCCGTCCGCGGTTCCGATCCCGATGCGGCCTTGTACTGGATGGCCCGCATGCTTGAAGGCGGCGAAGACCCGTTGTTTATTGCCCGTCGCATGATCATCCTTGCCTCGGAAGATGTCGGTAACGCCGAACCGAACGCACTGCTCCTGGCCACGGCCACGTTCCATGCCGTTCACGCCATCGGAATGCCGGAGGCACGCATCGTCCTCGCCCAGTGCGCGACGTACCTGAGCTACGCCCCGAAAAGTAATGCCGCCTACCGCGCGATCAATGACGCTATACGTGACGTGAAGAAGCTTCCTCCATACCCCGTTCCCCTTCACTTGCGCAATCCCGTAACCGGTCTCATGAAATCCATGGGCTATGGAAAGGGCTACAAGTACGCGCACGATTTTTCCGGGCACTTCACGCCGCAGGATTACCTCCCGGAGGAAATGAAAGACATGCAATATTACAAGCCCGCGGAGCAGGGCAGGGAGGCCTCTATACGCGAGCGCTTGAAAAAGCTCTGGCCGCGCAGGAAATACTAATTAATACAGCAAACCTTTTTCTGCGAAGCTCAGGTAACGATTCCCGGCGATGATGATATGATCGCGCACGGGTATGTCCATGATTTCCCCCGCCCGCACCATCATTTCGGTGATATTTTTGTCCTCGGCGCTGGCCTCCAGCGTGCCAGAAGGATGGTTATGGAGGAGGATGACGGATGCTGCAAGTTCTGTTACAGCGTGGTGGAAAACCTCGCGTTGATGAACCAGGCTGGCGTTGATAGTTCCTTGTGAAATAACATGCTCGGAAATGATCTTTCCGGCATTGTTGAGAAGAATCGTATAAAAATACTCGACTTTCTGGTCCCGCAGGCGTGGGATGAATCTCCGCGCAACGTCCTCGGGCCCGGAAACCTGGTACGCTTCCTCGGGCTCGGCCTGCAACCTCCGTGCGAACTCGATACCAGCGGCAATAACCGCAGCCCTCGCGTCCCCGATCCCTTTGAACCTCTTGACTTCCGATATCGAGCGGCGCGCCAGGCCGGGCAACCCGGAGAACTCCGTGAGCATCGTTTTGGCCAGGTCCAGGGCCGTGATGTTTCCCGTGCCCGACTGGATAAGGATGGCGAGAAGTTCTGCGTTGCTCAGTGCCTCCGGCCCATGCTTCAGGAGCTTTTCGCGCGGGCGTTCCGATTCGGGCCAGTCCTTGATTCGCGCATGGTAGAATCCGGGATCGCTGAACGATTCCCGGATGTCATCTGGATTCGTTCGCTCGATCAATGATCTGTTCCAGTTTGAATTTCCCTCCCTCGTATCGCAGGATTGAAACCGCCTGGTTTTTTCCTTTCGATGATAATGAAATAGCCGTTTTAAATCCAGTGATCAGGCCGTTTTTTTCAAGGGCCTTCTTCAAGGCATCCCGCGAATCAGCCCCGCTCTCGATTGCGCGCAAAAGAAGCCACATCGCGTTGTATCCCATAATAAAGCCTTCACTCGCTGATGCATCCCGAGGAACGTTTTCCTTCGACCGGCTTCCAGACGAAGGGAAGATACTGGCTGTGCAATACATGCTCGTACCGTCCAGGAGCATGGACCAATCAGACAGCGAGTAGCGCCATTCATCGGAACCGATCAGGCACGTGCGCAGGCCGACCTGGTTAAGCCCGGTGATGATTCTGCGTGATCGGGAGCGAAGTCCTCCAAGAGGAAGGTACAGGACATCCAGACTGTCTTTGCTCTCCAAAGCATTTTTCAATGACGTGAAATGGACGATGAAGTTCATCGTATTGGGCTTATACCAGGAGATTCCGCGGACGCGCATACCAAGGCGTGTCGCTTCATCGAGGAAGGCGTTCGCCATTTGCTTTCCAAGATCGGATAAGGGGGCAAGTATACTCCCACGCTTCGCGCGAAGCGTCGTCGCACAAAACAAGGCGGCGGCCCGGGCACGTTCCTGCACGGAGGAGTTGAGTAAAAACGCTGCTCCGTTGGGCTCCAGGTCGGCTCCATTTGCGAGCGGAACGAGCAGGGGGATGGTTAATTTTTCGAACAACCGGAGCAAGGGTGTCGCATCCTTCGTGTACACGCCCCCGATACATGCAATGACACGATCATCCCTTTCCCATCGTTGAACACTGTCGCGGATTTCTTTTTCGGTTGTATAAAACAGGGAATCGACATCCACCCGGTGGTTCGAACGACTTTTCCAACGGCTGAGAGCTTCATGCATCCCCCGGCGCAGCTCACGAACCAGCGAGGTTCCCGGTTCCCGGTCGAATTTCCGCAACAACACACCGATGCGGAATACGTGCCTTGCTGATTGAGGCCTGTTTTTCCTCTCACCCTCTTCTTTAACCATGTGCCCGCTTAACCGCAACTCCGCGTATGCGCGTACGATATCGCGGATATCCTTCTCAGTGAAAATGACCAGGAGACTGTCGAGCATTTTCGGGGAACCCCAGCGGGCAATAATCTTCCTGGCAGCCTGCATCACGATAATCGTATCGGGGCCATGCGCCGTGTTAAGCGCAACGAATGCAGCCACCAATGCATTGATGCCATCCCCGGTCCGGGAATAGGATTTTGCCATCAGGATCGTGGCCTGAGGGAGCAACGTGCTTTCCGGGTAATAGATGAATATTGGTTTGAGGGTACTGAGCGCGCTGTCATATTTCGATTCCCTGAAATATGATTCCGCCGCCATTAAGTACCCGGCTGTCGCCCGGTGACTGCCCGGGTACTTTGCAACAAGGAGTTTAAAGGTCGTCGCAGCGGAGGTGAAACGCCCCTCATTGAATTCCTCGAGCCCTGTTTCATACAAGCGTTCCGCCCCCGGGCTGAACGTGACTTGCTGAGCCGCAACCGTCCAGGCGAAGAGGAGTAACACGAAAAACGGGGCGCTACTGTTTTTCCATGTAGGGTTGGAGGAGCTGGAGGCCTTCAAGAGCCCTGGCATTGTATGGATCAAGGTCGAGTGCGTGATTGAAATACTTGATGGCTGCTGAAACGTCATTTCGCGCAAGAGCAAGAAACGCGAAGCTGGTCTGTATCTCGGAGGAGTTCTTATCCCGGGAAACGGCGCGACGCAGAAGCAGTTCCGCCCGGTCCAGTTCTTCCATCCTGATGAGAATATCTGCGGATAAACGCATAAGGTCCGCCCTCTCGGGGACGATTTCCAACGCTCGCCCCACGACTTCCAACGCTTCGCTGTTTTTATCCAGTTTAAAATATGCCACACCGAGCAAATGCAGCGCTGACCAGTCGTCCGGATCATTGGTTACGGCCATCCGTAAGTGCTCCACAGCTTCTTCAAATTTATCCAGTTTGATCAACACGTCTCCAATCGCAAGGTGGGCCTTGTGGTACTTCGGATCCATCTCGAGAGTACGAAGAAGATGGCGATGAGCATTCTGGAAATCACCCTGGGCCGAATATGCCAGGGCCAGCAGGAAATGAACGCCGGGAGATGAATGAAGACGAATGGCAAGTTTCGAGAGAATTTCGATGACTCTCGTGTACTCATCATACTGTAACAGGATCTTGCACAGTTCTTCATACGCACGAATTTCATCGGCGCCCTCTTTGATCGCGGTGATTATCGCGTTTTCGGCTGCGTTGATATTGCCAAGCCTGGCATACACTTTCGCAAGATTATACCGTAGGTAATGGGAATCCGGCATTTCCGCCAACATGCGTTCATATATCTGGGCGGCATGAAGCCATTTTTCTGCTCTCTCGTAAGAAACCGCTTCCTCGATAAGCTTATGAAAGAGGTGCTCGTTGATTTCCATCGCCTCTATTCCCATTCGATAGTCGCCGGAGGTTTTGAGCTGATATCGTACACGACCCGGTTGACGCCGCGCACCTCGTTGATAATACGACTGGAAATTTTTGATAAGAATGAATACGGGAGCTGTGCCCAATCCGCCGTCATGCCATCAACGCTTGTCACTGCCCGCAAAGCAATCGTGTTTTCATACGTTCGCGTATCCCCCATGACCCCGACGGATTGTACCGGGAGGAGAAGCGCGAATGCCTGCCATACCTCGTCGTAAAGGCCGGTCTTCTTGAGTTCATCGATGAAAATTGCGTCCGCGCGACGCAGGCGTTCCAGCCGCTCCGGCGTTACCTCGCCCAGGATACGGATGGCCAGCCCCGGTCCGGGAAACGGGTGCCTGTGGATGAGATGCTCCGGTAGCCCGAGGGATTGCCCGACCTTGCGCACTTCGTCTTTGAACAACTCCCGGAACGGTTCGATCAATCGCATGTTCATCTTTTCCGGGAGGCCGCCAACGTTGTGATGCGTTTTTATTGTCGCGGACGGCCCCTTAAAGGTTACGGATTCGATAACATCCGGATAGAGCGTTCCCTGGGCCAGGAACTCGATATCGCCCAGCGCCTTTGCTTCCTTCTCGAACAGTTCGATGAACAAATTGCCGATGCGTTTCCTTTTCTCTTCCGGGTTCGTTATCCCTCGCAGAACTGCTAGGAATTCTTTTGTACCGTTTACTAAAGTCAGCGGTATTCCATACGACTCCTTGAAGATTCGGACCACCTCGCGGCTTTCGTTCAGTCTCATGAAGCCGTTATCGATATGAACACAATGCAGCTGATCGCCGATAGCCTGATACAACAACACCGCCAGCACCGAGCTATCGACCCCACCACTCAAGGCGCACAGCACATGCTTTTGACCAACGGTCCGTCTAATGTCATCCACCGCCCGCTGGATAAAGGACTCGGGCGTCCAATCGCCCCCGCAATCGCAAATATTGAAAAGGAAGTTCTTGAGTATCTTCCCGCCGTCTTTCGTATGAACGACCTCGGGATGGAACTGAACACCATATAACTTCCGCTGTACGTTGCGGATGGCACAGATCGGTGCATTTTCCGTATGGCCTATTATCTCGAAGCCTTCCGGTATCTTTGTGAGCGCGTCTCCATGGCTCATCCAGACCCGGGTCGTTCCCGGTAAGTCCGCGAATAGATCTTCCGCATTGTTGATCATGATATCCGCCGGTCCATATTCACGCTTGGCGGCCGGATCCACGCCGCCGCCACAATGTTTCGCAATAACTTGGAGGCCGTAGCAGATACCCAGTACGGGGATCCCTTCCTGGAACAGCGCTTCGTCGATGTCCGGAGCATCCTTCTCGTAAATGCTGGCGGGGCCGCCTGATAAGATGATCCCCTTCGGCCTGTTCGCCAGGATCAATGCGCGGTCAATATTGTACGGATGGATCTCGGAGTAAACGCCAAGCTCCCGGACACGCCGGGCAATGAGCTGGGTGTATTGGGAACCGAAGTCGAGTATGCATATCCACTCTGGGTGCTTCATAAAACGAGAACGATGATTTCTACCGGAGAAAGGAAACGGTCTTACACCGTGTAAAGTTAATAAGACCGTTGTGTGTATTCATAATACGATAAACCGAAAGCAAACGCTACCCGCGTGGTAAAGCTTCCACCAGCGCATCCATTTCTTGCCTGCTTCTTTTCTCGGTAACCGCAACCAGCAACCCGTGATCTGCTGGAGCAGGGATAGCGGGTCCAAGCAGAAATCCTTTATCGGCCAGTGTCTCCACGAGTGTGCCCGCAGCTACCGGTGTCTTGATTACAAATTCCCTGAAATACGGTTTGTCAAACATCAGTTCGTAGCCGGGAAGCCCGGATATTCTATCTGCGAGGTAATGTGTCTTTTGCGTGGTGAGCCGCGCTACTTCCCTGATGCCGGTTTTGCCCATCAACGCCATGTACACGGTACTGCAAAGCATCATCAGGCCTTGGTTGGTACAAATATTCGACGTTGCCTTGGCCCGGCGTATCTGCTGTTCCCGTGTTTGCAAGGTCAAAGTAAAACCGCGATTGCCGTCTTTGTCCACGGTCATACCGGCAAGTCGGCCGGGGATCCGTCGGACCAGCTTTTCCGTGGTGCAGAACAAGCCGAGGTATGGCCCGCCAAAGGAAAGAGGGATACCAAGGGATTGTCCCTCGCCCACGGCGATATCGGCATCATAAGCTCCGGGCGGGTCGAGCACGCCAAGGGAAACGGGATCGACGCAACCAACGAAGAGGGCTCCGTGTTCATGCGCCAAGTTCGATAGCTCCCGCACCTCTTCAAGGCAGCCGTAATAATTCGGATGTTGAACAACAATAGCGGCAACTTCGTCATTCATCAATGAACGTGCGGATGAGATGTCCGTAACGCCATCGGTCACTTTCGCGTTTTGAAATTCCAGGCCTCCGGCGCCGGCGACGGTTCGCAAAACACTCCGGTAACTCGGGTTGATCGTACCGGCAACAACGACCTTATTCCTTCGTGTCACTTCTCGTGCCAGTCGGACGGCTTCGGCCAGAGCCGAAGCACCGTCATACATGGAAGCATTCGATACATCCATCCGGAACAGTCGCGCTACCATGGTCTGGTATTCGTAAATAGCCTGGAGGGTGCCTTGGCTGACTTCCGCCTGGTACGGCGTGTAGGCAGTCAGGAATTCCGAGCGGGAAACGACGGTGCTTACGGCGCTTGGTATAAAATGATCATAGGCCCCTCCCCCGGCGAAACACGTGTGGCTCGATATCTGCGCATTGTTTTCGGCAAGCTTCGCCAGGTAAGACAAAACCTCGACTTCTGAAAGCGGCTCCGGCAAGGGAAGACCTTCACGAAGCTTCAACTCTTCGGGAATGTTGGCAAGCAATGCCTCCAGATCGGAGACGCCTATGGCGCGCAGCATCTCCTCTCGATCGGTATCGGTACCCGGCAGAAACGGCATTATACCATACCTCTAGGAAGCTCCGATAAGATTTTTATACGCCTCCGCATCCAGAAGGGTGTCCAACTCGGAGGGATCGTTTATTTCCATTTTTATCATCCATCCGTTGCCGTATGGATCCGTGTTGACGGCTTCAGGTCCTTCCGCAAGCGCTTCATTGATTTCGGTTATAGTGCCGGAAACAGGCGCCAATAAATCGGACACCGTTTTTACCGCCTCGATCGTGCCAAATACATCGTCCTTCGCCAGGTCCTTTTTCTCCGGAATGTCAACGAACACAACGTCGCCAAGTTCTCCCTGGGCAAAATCCGTGATACCGATTGTTGCGATGTTTCCTTCAACCCTTACCCATTCGTGGGATTCCGTATACTTCAGGTTCTCCGGTATATTCATGATTTCACTCCTGAATAATGGTTTAGGTGCTTTTCAAATAAAATCAAAATCTTCCAGGAAGTGCGTGTCAAACTCCCCCTTTTGAAACCGCTCATCCTCCATAACTTTAATATGGAACGGGATCGTGGTCTGAACACCCTCGATAATGAACTCCTCAAGGGCAAATCTCATCCGGGTCACCGCTTCCTCCCGTGTCCTGCCCCGCGCGATGAGCTTGGCAATCAGGGAGTCATAATGCGAGGGAATCGTGTAGCTCTGGTACGCGTGAGTGTCCACACGAATTCCGTATCCTCCGGGCTGGTGAAAACTGGTAATGACACCGGGTGAAGGTCGAAAGTCATGATACGGGTCTTCCGCGTTGATACGACACTCGATTGCGTGACCCGAGGGATGGGCTTTCCTCCTCGATATTTTTTCCCCGGCAGCAATCCGGATTTGCTCGCGAACGATATCGACACCGATGACCTCTTCCGTCACAGGGTGCTCGACCTGCACCCTTGTATTCATTTCCATGAAGTAGAAATCTCCCCCGCTGTCGAGAAGAAACTCGACCGTACCGGCGCCCTCGTATCTCACCGCCGCAGCTCCGGCGATTGCGGCGTCGCCCATTTTTTCCCGCAGCTCTGGCGTAACAACCGGCGAGGGGGATTCTTCGATCAGTTTCTGGTGACGCCGTTGGATCGAGCATTCCCGCTCACCCAAGTGCGTGATGTTACCGTGTTGATCACCAAGTATCTGTATTTCAACGTGGCGCGGATTCTCGATGTAGCGTTCGATGTACACGGCGCCATTGCCAAAGGCCTTTTCCGCCTCGTTGCGCGCAAGCGTATATTGATTATCCACGTCATTCAAATCGCGAACGATGCGCATCCCTTTGCCCCCGCCGCCAGCGGAGGCCTTGATGATGACGGGCACACCGATACTTTCGACAACCTTTCTCGCTTCCTCGAGCGTATCGACCTCGCCATCACTGCCAGGCACAATAGGGACTTCGGCGTTTTTCATCGTCTTCTTGGCCAGCGCTTTATCGCCCATCGCCGCGATCATCTTCGACCCGGGGCCAATAAATTTTATGTCCGTATCCTCGCAAATGCGGGCGAACTCGGCATTCTCGGCCAGGAAGCCATAGCCGGGATGAATGGCGCTTGCACCCGTGATCGAAGCCGCGGCCATGATCCGTGAAACGTTGAGGTAGCTTTCAAAACTTGGCGGTGGACCGATACAGACAGCCTCGTCAGCGAAACGCACATGCAGGGAATCCCGGTCCGCCTCGGAATATACCGCAACGGTTTTGATCCCCATCTCCCTGCATGTTCGGATGATGCGAAGGGCGATCTCCCCTCGATTTGCAATCAGTATCTTTGAAAACACGGAATATCGCTATGGTTGCTTTACTGGAAGGATAAAGAGCCCCGGCTTCTTCGATGCACGCATCGATCAGTCGGGTTGAATATAGAACAGTGGTTGATTGTATTCCACCGGACTGGCATTCTCGACGAGGATATCCACGATCTTACCGCTGACGTCGCTGGGGATTTCATTCATCAGCTTCATGGCCTCGACGATACATAATGTTGTCCCTTCGGTGACGTGATCGCCGATATTCACGTACGGATCGGAGCTTGGATCGGGTGCTCGGTAAAAGGTGCCGACGATGGGCGAGCGCACCACGTGATATTTCTCCTCGTCAGACTTCTCGGGGGCCTCTTTCCTTTTCTCCTTTTGAGGTTCTTCGCTTGCGATCGAAACATCGGTAACCACTGGTGTCGGGATTCCCGGCGTTTGGTACACCGCTGGCGGGGCAAACGATGCGTTCGCGTTCCTGCGGGTGATTCGTATGCGTGATCCCTCCTCCTCAATCTCAATTTCATCAATGCCGGCAGCATTGACGACTTTCAGCAACTTGCGCAGATATTGTAAATCCATAAGAAATCCAGAGAGATGTGAAAATGTATTACGCTCGCTCCAGGTATGCGCCAGTGCGCGTGTCGATCTTCAGAGCGTCGCCGATTTCGATAAATAATGGGACGTTTACCGTTGCACCGGTTTCAAGAACCGCTCGCTTGGTGCCGCCCGTCGCGGTATCGCCCCTGATCCCCGGTTCCGTTTCGGTAACGTTCAAGACCACGGTGATGGGCATTTCCGCCCGGAAGTGAACGTCGCCGTCGAAGAGAATATCTACGACTTCACCTTCTTTCAGAAACTCCACTCCGGACACGAACAGATCAGGGCTGATGGAAATTTGGTCGAATGTTTCCTGGTCCATCATCACCAGGGAATCATCCTCCTTGTACAGGAACTGGAACTGTTTTCGATCAACGCGAACGGTCTCGATCTTTTCGCCAGACCGGAACCGGTTCTCGAATTGCCGGCCTGAAATCAGATTGCGCAAGAGCACCTGGTAGCTCGCTTGGCCTTTCCCCGGGGTGCGGTGCTGGTATTCCATCACCTCGTGCAATTCCCCGTTCAACCTGATGATTAGTCCGACTCGTAAATCTGATGTTGTTGCCATAAACTCCGAATTACTTTCAAATGAACATGTCTTTCAAAGATAGACAGGCTGAGTCTGAAAAACAAGAAACCACTGTAACTGCTTTTCCCACTTGGAAATACAGCGTATCAGCTATAAATTTACTTAATGGTTTCGATTATTAATAATGAATTCTAGTACAAGCGACAAAGCGAAAAACTATCGATCCGGCAGCATGATACTGGCGTCGTTCACGGCGGTCACATGTTGGCTGGCCGTGATCGGGATTTTCTATTTAGGCTTATCGGATAGTATCAGAACCGAATCGAGATCATCGCCGGCCGAACCCATGTTCGTCGATTCTTCCGTGACTTCGACCTTCCTGTCTTTTACCGGTTTCATGTTGGATACATTGTATACACTGATGCCCTCGTTTCTTGTGGTCGATCTCGACTCTCAGAAAGTGTATCAGCACTTCCGCGATGGATCGGTTCGCTCCTTCAAGGTTTCCACGGGCACGAAAAGACTGGAGAAAGGGATCGATACGCGGGAAGGAATTTTCGTCGTCCAGACAAAGATCGAATGGCTGTACAGCCTTCAGTTTGATTCAACAAAAGTGTTTAACTGGCTGGGGTTCAATTACGGTATCGGCTTCCACTCCCTCCTCGGGTGGGGCTATTACCGGCACCTCGGGAGGAGGCCCTCCTCCCACGGCTGTATCCGCATGAGGCGCAAGGATGCGGAGAAGCTTTATCAATCGGTGGAAATCGGCACGCCCGTCATGGTGCACAAAAATAATTACGCGCGCGTTATCGCGTTTCTTTGCGATTCCAGTATAGCAAACCCCGGTGATTATACCGCCGAAGAAGCAAGCGCGATATATCACCGTCAACTCCAGGCGCTCTACGACGGGCGAAAACTCCTGGATCATTTTCCCATCATACCACTGAGTACCCGCACAATTACGCACGACGGCATCCCGCTTGGAGACAGGGAACGTGTTCCCCCAAAACAAAAGCTCCCGCAAGTAACAAATATCTTTACCGCCGTCCCTGCTGAGCATACGCGTACGTACAAACCACCCCCACCTCCACCGTTGGCCAAAGCCGATATGCTTTTGAGATCATCCGTTGAAGAAAAAATTCTTCCCTGATAATTAACAGCGATGCGTGCTCACAATACTAAACTAGGGCGTACCGGCGCCAGCGTTTTGCCTCTCCGGGCGCCGCGTAAATCGAACACCATTCCCCGTTGCCGTCTGGCGCTGATCAGTTTCACGGCTATTATGATCCTGGTGGGAATCACCGGTTGTACCAAGACAGCAAAGCAGCACGCGGTCGTGAAAGAACGTACGCCGGAAATGCAAAAAGACACCGCTCCTCCACCCGAGCTGGCCTTGTATCATGCATTCTCGAATTGGGTCGATGCCTTCAATTCCCTGGATGCCAAAAGGATGTTTCACCGATGCACGAGATCATCTTTGGCCAGGCTGCGATCACGTTTCAATGTTCGCAACCTCCGGTCTTTTGACAGCCTGGTCGCCACTCTCCGGGACTCATCGGTCTTTCCTTTCGGGGCCAGAATCACCGGAGTTGAGATACTCGACCTTACCATCCAGAGTTCTTCCGGGAACATTACCGCTTCCTATCGCCTTGTATGGAAAGAT
This sequence comes from Bacteroidota bacterium, assembly GCA_024276335.1. Classification (GTDB taxonomy): domain Bacteria; phylum Bacteroidota; class Ignavibacteria; order SZUA-365; family JAADGX01; genus JAADGX01. Next base: position 3,584 of record JAJRXL010000132.1, on the reverse strand, counting down.
CTAAGCCATCCGGAAACGGGCATCTTTTCCATGAAACGAGAAAATGGCAACTGGAATGTCACGTTCTTTTCATCATCATCTTTTTTCAAAGGCTGGTGGCGCAGATTCGGGAAGAACCTGGAACTGCTTGATGAATCCGACGAATTGGTTTTCAACCAACCAGCAACTCCTATTACCTTTCGATATCCACGGGAGTGGATTGCGTCCTATCCCGTTCCGGTCCGGGATCTACAAAGCGGCGTTGAAAAGCCGGGCATCCTCATCGACGTTCCCGGGACCGGCGACACACCGCTGTATCGTTTGATAATTTCCGTTATTGACAGTTCTTCAGCCTCTGCTGATTCCATGGGATTCAAACGCCAAGGTGTGACCATATTCGGTCCGCGGGAGGTTCATCTCCCCGGGGAGCATACCGGCCTTCAGTGGTTTGTCAAACACATGGTTTCCGGGAAATGGATTAGGGTCATTGCTTTTTCAGATTCTGGAATGGAAGATATACAACCACATCGCAGATCAATTGAAAAACTTCTTTCAACAATGAACATCATAACACACAGGAAATAACATGTTTCTGATTCGCTTCGGAATGGCAATCCTCTTTTTCGCACTGGCAGCTTCATCAGCTTCCTCGACTTCCTTGTACGCCGCGGAGCCGTCGGCCGAACCCGTGCATGGGTTCAATGACGTATCGAGACACGTACTTGGAAATGACTCTCTTCCCAAAGGAGTCAAACTCATTACCGTTCGTGAATTCACACGGGAGCTGAAAAAGATCAGCCGTGATTTCAGATCGAAGCAACCGGATTCGACATTCGAAAAAATCGCCTTCACCGAGTACCTCACATTTAGAAACCTGGGACTTATCGGCAAGGCTATCGATAAAACCGGCCTATTCTATCCAAAGATTGCCAGGCATCAACGCGTCTGGAAGAAGACGAATGAAGAACGTCAGGATATTGCCTCGCGCATGTTGAACGGGTACTTGGGAATTTACAACATGCTTCACTCGATTGCGGGTATGTACGCAGCTCAGGACGAGGAGGCTCTCGCGTCTATTGCCAGTCTGCACGAAACCGTTCGCAGCAACGTTGGATCGAACGTTGCCGCGATAACCACCATGGCAATAATGGCGGAAACAGGCTACAAGTATCTCGATCTGGCTCTCGACTTGGCGGACACTGCGGGCACATTCGAAAAGGCCCGGGCAAAGGTTAAAAAGAATTACGATGAAGGGCTCGCCGTTTCGGTAACTGATGAAGATCGGCTCCTGAATGGAATATACCGTACATTTGAGCTTTGTACCTTGTGGGCTGTCGCTGTGGATCCGGACGCCACCGCGGACATCCGCAAGCTTACAGGCTCCATCAGCTCTCAAAGCAGGGCCGCCGAAGATGTCGCCGAGTCGCTTCTCGTCGCGGTGAATCATCTCTACAAGATCACGCACATCATTGCCGAGGGGTTTGCAAAACGTTTTTGACAACCATCAGTAAATTCTCATGCCGACTCTGCATTGCCAACGAATTCCCCTAGACGACGACCGTAGCCACGACGCACTTTTAAGACGCTGTGAAAAGACGTCGGTCTTTTTTGGATGGGAATGGCTCCATACGTTGTCGGAAGTATTCCAATTTTCCATTGACCTGTTTGTCGTGTCGTCAGGTGAAAGACCGATTGTTATAGCTGTCGTCCCAACAAAGCAACGTGGTGGAGTGGCGATCGCTTCCCCCCTCCCGATGGCTCCTTCAAACCTGGTGCTTTGCCGTACCGACAATCCCCCGAAAGCCCAAAAAGCGGAGCTTTCGATTCAGCACGCGATGGAAGTTCTTCTCGATGAGCTGGAGCGCTGTTTTGGCATGGTGTCGTTGGCGTTGCCACCAAACATCCTCGACACGAGGGTGTTCCTCTGGCACTCCTGGCGCGTGATTCCACATTATACGTATCAAGTGAACCTTACCTCCCCGGACGCAGTGCGGGCGCGATACAGCCAGTCCTTGCGCCGCAAACTTTCCGCCGCAGGCGAACGCTTTCACATTCGTACGATACAGCGACCTGAAATCATCGCCAAAATGTTCGAGGCGTCATACAATCGCAAGGGCCTTGTTCCTCCCTTTTCCCCTGCCGTGATCCGTCGCTTGCTGGAAGCCCTTCGCGAATTCCCACCCGTCGAATTGTGGGGCATCGAGGATGAGCGGGGAAAGCTTCTGGCCGTTCGCGTGGTCGTCAATGACTCCAACACGTGGTACGACTGGATAGCAGGCGCGCTTCCCGATTCCTCCCCGGCCAGTCACGTACTCGTTGATTTCTTGATCGCCCGCGCTCTCGAACGCGGCGCCGAGACATTCGATTTCATGGGCGCGAACACACCGAAGGTCGTTGATTTCAAGCGCGCATTTGGAGGAGTTCTCCTTTTGTCTTTCAACCTGGAATGGGAACGAAACGCTGCGCTGCGTTTCCTGCGTCAACGATACGCCGGTTTGACACGGAGGAGACGGAAGCTTTGAAAGCTTTTTGTTTTGCGCTCCTGTGTTTCCTTACCAGCGCATCCCTTGCGCAAGATATGGACAGCCTTGTGCAGGTGGATTCGGGTTTGGCAATCATTCCTCCCGTGAAGGTAACGTTCCCGGGTCAGGTTGCCGGATACAACCGAAGCGATCTGGACTGGATCGATTACATCGATGTGCGGGATTGGTTGTCACGGTTCAACGGGGCGTACGTTCGGGACATCGGCATTTTACGAGGTCCCTTCGGCATGGAATTCTTCGGCGCGGGCGACCGCCAGTCTTCGCTTTTCGTTAACGGCTTATCCGCGCAAAACCCTTTCACGAATACCGCCCTTTTCCCCTTCGTTGCCACGGAAGAAGTACAGGCTGTCACTGTCACACCACAATACGCGGGTTTCTGGCTGGGCGGGAACGGAACCGTATCAGCCGTTCGCGTCACGGAGTTTGATCGTGAGAACCCCTCTCCGTACAGCAGAATCAGGCACACGGAAGGCCCTGCCGAGTACCTGTACACCGATGCATTGTTCAGTCAAAATACCGGTCGGAACACAAATCTCACGCTTGCCCTGACTCGCTCGTCCTGGGACGGCGAATTCGATACAACTATGACTGATATGTGGGACCTCCGTGGGATTTACCGTTGGAACCTGTCTCCTACCGGGACTCTTATCTTTCGCGCCCGGTATTCCGACCACATCGTTCATTTGTACGGTGGCGTAAATCCCGGCCCCTTGACGAAGGCCTGGGCCGATACGACGTTCAGCCCTATCTTTGCTCCTACCATCAATACGGGAATCCGCTCCGATATAGTCAGGTCCGATTTCCAGGCGGAGTATCGCTCGTATCCATTCGGCGACTCTCTTCAACTTGCTTCAGTCATCCTTTATTATACATCGTTCAGCCGCTGGTACTCTGATCGTTTACACCTTACCGCGGGGCTGCCGAGAGAGGATTATGTCGAACGCAGCGATATTCTTGGTTTGTCCTTTGCCTATCAGAGAAACCCGGCTCCCTTCAGATTTGATCTCGGAGGCGGAATCCGCTACGTGAACGCTTACGACTCGCCGAATTACCGGGATTTCT
>JAJRXL010000131.1 GCA_024276335.1 Bacteroidota bacterium | reverse complement strand
TCCCGGTAGGAGTTGAACGACCCGTCCCCGGCGCGCGCGTGCAGGTGGGCGAAGTCGATGCAGGGGGCAACGCCTTCGATGACCCGCGACAACTCCACCACCTCCTCCAACGTGCCGAACTGGGCGCTCTTCCCCAGCGTCTCGGGACGGAGAACGACATCTGTCTGCTCGCTTCGCAGTTCCCGCGCGACTTCCTCCAGGCGCGACCGGATGGTTTCGAACGCCCCCTCCGGGTCGTCGCCCATGTATCCGCCGGCGTGAAAGATGATGTCGGTCGCGCCCGCCGCGTACCCGGCCCGGGCTGCTTTCAGTAGCCGTTCCCGACTGCTTTCGAGAATTGCCTGGTCTTTCGCGTTGAGGTTGATAAAGTAGGGCGCGTGGACGCTGAGCGCGAGGCCGCGTTCTTCCGCAGCTTTCCTGATGGCCGTGCAGGTCTTGTCGGAGGCCCGCACCGACTGCACCCATCCCAGTTCCAGCGCGTCGAGGCCCAACTCCACAGCGCGCAGGATTCCTCCCACCGAGCCGCCCGGTTTCTTGGGCGTGCTCACGGGCGATCCAACCGTGCCGAACCTGAATGTCATGAGGTTAAATGTAAAAGGAAAAAGTCGAAAGGAAAAAGCGTCCGGTTCTCGGGACCCTGAACAAAAAACCAGCGTCCGGTTTCCTGTCGTGGAACCGAACGCTGGTTGGAGAGGCCCTTGCCTCGTGTGCAAAAAAATTACGACACGATGCTGCGCAGCATCCAGGCCGTCTTTTCGTGTATTTCCATGCGCCCCACAAGCAGGTCAACCGTGGCTTCGTCGTTCGCCTCGCCCGCCGTGGGCAGGATGGTGCGGATGGTGCGGACGATGGTTTCGTTCGCTTCAACCAGCCGCCGTACCATGTCTTCCGCGGACGGAACGTCGTCAGCCTCCGGGATAGAGCTGAGCTCCTGGTATTTCGAGAACGAACCGGGCGCGAATTCGCCCAGGGCCCGGATGCGCTCGGCGATGACGTCCACCGCCGTGGCGAGTTCCGTGTATTGTGTTTCGAAAATCGTATGCAAGGACGTGAACAGCGGTCCCGTTACGTTCCAGTGGTAGTTCTGTGTTTTCAGGTACAGGGAGTACGTTTCGGCCAGGAGACGGGACAATCCGTCCGTGATGGCTATTCTCAAGTCGTTGTTGATTCCAGTGTTGATTTCCATGATATCCTCCGGTATTCTTGTTTGTCGTTCCAATGTCCGTTATGAATTCAGCGTCGGCTGACCTTTTTCCCAGTTGCAGGGAACCAGCTCGCCGGTCTGCAGGGCGTCGAGCACGCGCAGGACTTCCGGGACGGACCGGCCCACGTTGAGGTCGTTGACCGAGACCCAGCGAATGACGCCTTCCGGGTCGATGATGAACGTGGCGCGCAGGGCGACTCCTTCCTCGGGGTGCAGGATGCCCAGGTCCGAGGAAAGCTCGCGCTTGATGTCCGCCAGCATCGGAAAGGGAAGGTCCTTCAGGTCCGGGTGGGAATTGCGCCAGGCGAGGTGGACGTACTCGGAGTCGATGCTGGCCCCGAACACTTCCGCGCCGCGATCCTGGAAATCCCCGTACCGCTTGCCAAACTCCGCGATTTCCGTGGGACACACGAAGGTGAAATCCTTGGGCCAGAAGAAGACCACCGCCCATTTTCCGGCAAAGTCCGCGTTGGTGATTTCCTTGAATTCCTTGCCCGGCTCGATGCCGACCACGGCCTGCAATGTAAATTCCGGGAACCTGTCGCCGATTGTTTTCATGTGTGCATTCTCCGTATTAATGTTTAACGATCAGTGTGTGCGTGTTGTTTGTCGAGACCTTCGTAATCCCAGAATCACTGAAACGTCTCGCTCATGTACATACAATAGCATGTACCGTGCCAGGCACGAAATCGCTGAAAACGGGTTATTTCGGCAATAACACCGCTTATGGGCCACCGGTATATCGGTGTTCACCGAATTATTGTTGGTGATTTTTCGGTGGAACCGTGAGAATGATTTCGTATCTTTAAATATGGAAATATCGGCGATATTGGCACGATTTCACGAATAGAGTTGTTGATAATTACTGATATATCGTTAACCTGACGAGGAAGCACGCATGTCCAGGACGAATTTCATTGACCTCACTGCCGATCTAAAAGAAATCACGGCGCTGGCCGGCCATCTTACCCGGGTTGACGATCTGATCATGAATTCGCTCGAATACCTGGCCGAGGTCATCCCGTACGACCTGGCCGCGGTCCTGGAGATCTCCGGGGATTTTCTGAAAGTCCGGGTGGCACGCGGTCCTCTCGCTCGCAAGGAAATCCTCAACCACCGGCTGGCCCTGTCGGATTTTCCCACTATCAGGCGTGTGCTGGAAAGCCGCCGGGCCCGCATTCTCACCGAAAACGACCACGCGGGCGAGGAAGGCGACCCGTACCACGGCATACTCGATCTGCCGGACGGCCATTCGTGCATGGTCGTTCCCCTCTTCGCCGGGGACAGGTCGATCGGCGTCATGACGTTCGACAACCGGACCTGCGGCCTGTACGATCCCGAGGTCATCAACATCGCCAGCATCTACGGGCAGATCATTTCACTGGGCATCGTGGCGGCCGAACAGGCGTCGCTGTTGAGCCGGTACCGGCGGCAGGTGGAAGCCCGTAACGTGCTGTTGGCGGAGGAAGCCACGGGGTTTACCGACGCCCGCGAGCTGATCGAGCACACCCGGAGCGATGCCATGCGCCGGATCGTGGCCATGGCAAGGCAGGTGGCGGAAACAGACGCCGCCGTGCTCATCACGGGGGAAACGGGAACGGGCAAGGAGGTCCTGGCGGGGGCCATCCACCGGTGGAGCCGCAGGAGTCGTCAGCCGTTCATCACCATAAATTGCGCAGCCCTGCCCGAGCGCCTCGTGGAGAGCGAGTTGTTCGGGCACAAGAAGGGCGCGTTCACCGGGGCGGACGCGGACCGCGCGGGCAGGTTTTCCATCGCCAACGGGGGCACGCTCTTCCTCGATGAAATCGGGGACCTGCCGCTTGGCGCCCAGGCCCGGCTGTTGCGCGTCCTCCAGGAAGGCACCTTCGAGCCCCTGGGCAGCGACCGCACCGTGAAGGTGGACGTCCGGATCATCGCCGCCACCAATGTCCGCCTGGAAGACGCCATCGCGAAAGGCGCGTTCCGCGAAGACCTCTTCTACCGGCTGAACGTCTTTCCGGTCGCGCTGCCTCCGTTGCGTGAAAGGCTGGAGGACATTCCGGTCATAGCGCGGGATTTCCTGGAGTCGCTGCGAAAACGGACCGGACGCGGGCCGTGGTTCCTGGACGAGAAGACGCTGGAGCGCCTCCGGGAGCACTCCTGGCCCGGCAACATCAGGGAACTCATCAACACGCTGGAGCGTGCTGCCATTCTCACGCCGAAGGGAGAACTGGACATCGACCTACCCGCCTCGGGTTCACGCCGCGCGACGGCCGGCCTGGAGGTAAACGGGGACTGGCCCACGCTGGAAACGATGGAGCGCGAGTATATCTTAAAAGTGCTCAAGAAGGTAAACGGAAAAATTTACGGTCCCGGCGGCGCAGCGGAAATCCTGGGACTCAAGCCCTCGACGCTGCAAAGCCGGATGGCGAAATTGGGAATACGGCGGATAAAAAAGCAATTCTAAATGCTGAATGAATTTTCGAATTGGCGAATTTTCGAATTAACGAATTGCGTACGGTTAATTAGAACTTGTAGGAGGGACTTCCCAGTCCCGACTTTGAACTTCTTTCAAATCTTAATTTTCAAATTTTAAATGGATAAAAAAGACATCGCCGCAATACTGAAACAGGCCGGGATCTTGATGGAGCTTCACGGCGTCAATCCTTTCAAAGCGCGGGCATTCCTGAACGGCGCCCGCACGGTGGAGCGTTTCGAAGAAGACGTCGCCGCGCTGGCGGATTCCGGCAGATTGAATGAAATCAAGGGCATCGGCAAGGGCCTGGCCGCGGCCATTACCGACATCGCGCGGACCGGCTCCTTTCCGGAGTTCGAGGAACTGAAAAACGCCACTCCCGAGGGATTGCTCGATATTCTCCGCATCCGGGGACTGGGGGCGAAAAAGGTCAGTGCCATCTGGAAGAAACTCGGCATCACCACCCTGGGCGAGCTGGAATACGCCTGCCTGGAAAACCGGCTCAAGGACCTGGAGGGTTTCGGAGAAAAGACCCAGCAGGCGGTCTTGGCGGGTATCCAGCAGCTCCGGCGCCACCGCGATTACGTGCATCTTCACCGTGCACTGGCCGCGGCGGAGGAAGTGGAAGCAGCGTTGCGGGAGTCTCCCCACGTCCGGCGGTTCGCCCGCGCAGGCGAGCTGGCCCGTTCCCGCGAGGTTATCCGCGACGTTGTGTTGCTCGTTGTTGTTTCCAGACGGTCCGGGCTGGAAGACGACTTGCGCCGGACACTGCCGGAAGGAGAAGTTCGTTCCGGTGAAGAGGGGATCACGGTGGTGACTTCCAGCGGGATACCCGTTGCGCTTCAGCTCGTGTCTGGCGAGGATTTCGGAACACGGCTGTTGATCGGCACCGGCAGCGAAGCCTTCCTTGGCTGGCTCCGCGAGAAAGGAGACTTCGAATCCATGCGGGAAGAAAAAGAAGAGGATGTGTTCGCGCGGATGGGTTTGCCCTTCATTCCCCCGGAACTCCGCGAAGCTCCTCCCGCGTCTCTCCCGGAAGCGAAGGAACTGGTGACGCTCGAAGACCTGCGGCTGATGCTGCACGTGCACACATCGTGGAGCGACGGTGTTCATTCCATCGAGGAGATGGCGACTGCTGCACGGGACCATGGCTTTACGGCCATCGGCATCTGCGATCACAGCCGGTCGGCGTTTTACGCCAACGGCCTCGACGAAGACCGTGTGCGGATGCAGCATGAGGAAATAGACGCTCTCAACGCCAAAGGCCTGGGCATACGCATTCTCAAGGGCGTCGAGAGCGACATCCTCCCCGACGGAAGCCTCGACTACCCGGACCGTGTCCTGGAGACGTTCGATTTCGTGGTTGCGTCGGTGCACTCGTCGTTTCGTTTGTCGCGGGAGGACCAGACACGGAGGCTGGCAACAGCGGTACGGAATCCGTTTACCACTATCCTTGGGCATCCAACAGGGCGTCTTCTCCTGGCCCGGCCCGGTTACGAAGTGGACATGGATGCGGTACTGGAAGCGGCGGGGGAAACGAATACCATCATCGAGTTGAATGCCAATCCCCACCGCCTTGATCTCGATTGGAGACTCATTCCTAAGGTGAAAGAACTCGGCGTCAAGCTGGCCATTAATCCTGACGCGCACCGCGTGGAAGGGTTGAGCGACATCCGGTATGGCGTGGCCATGGCCCGCAAGGGCGCAGCAACGGTGGAAGACGTGGTGAACACGTGGAGCGTGGAGCGGTTCCTGGCGTGGAAACGGCAGACCGAGGGACGAAGCTAGAGGAATTGTCGGATTGCCGGATTGGCAAATCAGACGACAGACCACGAAGAGCGATTCTAAATGCTGAAAGATGAATGCTAAATGAATTCGCGAATTGATCTCGAGTAGTCGCCCCGAAACAATTTCACCAGCCCACGGATTCATCCGTGGGAAAAATGTCCACCGGTAACAATCTCAAAAACCGTTTCAACGGTTTCTCGGAGTCGAGGAATAAGTAAAAAGTAATAAATAAAAAGTTGTTGACGTTCGAGCCATGAGCCACGAACCACGAACCATTTCTCTTCATGTCCCCATGTCTCCTTGTCCCCCGGTC
>JAJRXL010000018.1 GCA_024276335.1 Bacteroidota bacterium | reverse complement strand
GGAACGGCCTGATATCCAAGTTTAGCAAGCGCATTAGCAAGAGGCATTAATTGAGCAGGTTCTATAAGTAATTCCGGTCGCAGGAACAAATCGATGTCGTTTGTAGACCGTGGTTCAGGCCATTCCTGTAAGAGAGTTCTCACCCCCAGTCAGCGTACATGATCGGCCTTCAGGTAGATACCCAATCCCCCTCCGACAATGAGTTTGAGTCCCGTATCGCGCACCTCGTGAAGCAAATTAAGCAATGCATTTTGCAGTTCAGTAATTTTAATCATCATTGCTCTTGCTCAATACCCTTTAAAAGAAATGATTTCACTTGTTCAGCGGTCTGCCTATCACGTTTGTCCCCGGTCTTCAGTTCCAAATACACCTGAATGGGAGATGCCCAACTAAAATATCCCTCCTGACGAGCATCAAAATACACTGTCTCATCTTCGGTCTCGATCAGTTCAAGGTTTGGCAATCTAGTCGTTTGATTTCCTGGCAGTCGCTCCAGCAACTTATCCAAACGCGGACAATAAACGGATAACAAGTCCCCTCGCTGCATCACGGCGTATCGCTTAACCGAGGATATGCCCGTGGCTACGATGGGTATATCCAGCATTTGCGCCAGCTCCGACAGTAATGCGTGGATATTTTCGCTTTTACCGTGGACTTTCAAACGAAGCCTCTCCGTGACATTCGGGTAAGCATAGTTGTCACTTAGCTTTTCTAAAAGCTTGTCGGGTTGCAACAGTCGAATCGTTTCCCCACGTGCAACGATTAAATCCTGCTCCAAAGTACTTAACGCTTTCGATACCGTTGAAAGACTCATTGGCTTCTTATCCCATCTCTCCACCAGCAAATTGCGCTGGTTTATCTCGGAACGAACCTCTTGAACAGCCTTAAAGACAGGTCTAACCAAAAAAACCCTTCCAACCATCGAACTGTTCTTCCTATAGATGTTCTTAATCGGAGCGGATAAGGAAAAACGGTTCTTTGCACCGCTACGATAAACGGTGAACAGGCCAGGCACAACCACAACACCGTTACCACACATATCGATACCGCTGATCCCCTCCCTTTCCAACTCTAGCAATTGATCTTCGCTTAGGAAGGGTAAAAATAGCATGGGCTGGTAATCCTTTGGAAGTGTCAATGATTTCAGCATGATTATTCCGTTCTGAAAAGCCATCGGCGTCCAAAGAGGCCTGCACTCGACCACAAACTTCGCCACCTTGCCCTTCCAAGAAGCCTCAATCAATGCATCCAGACGCCGGTTTTTACCTACCATCGGTTCCCTTTCCAAAAAACGAAAAGAAAGTGGCGGCATAAACATCCCGTCTCTCCACAACTGTTCAATCATTTCTTCCTTCGTCGGTATTTTCCTGTTTGTCTTCATTTTCCTGAACAAGAAAATAGGCATTTTTAGGAAATCGGTCAAGTGTTATTTCATGGGACGCTGTGCGGGATGTGCATCTCTGATTACAAGGAAAGAATGATCCGCCACGCCTGTGGATCGTTCCATCTCAATCCGCGGCGCTTCGCACCTCGTCGATGACGGCCCTGTACGAGAAATAGGCCCCGTTCGGCTTCAGTTCGGAATCGTGCAAGCCCCAACCACCCGGAAATAGCACAAATCCGTCCATCCCAACGGATTGGGCATAATAAACCGCGGCTTTGATGTACAAATCCGAAAGTTCTCCCCGATACTCGATCTTCCAGTTGTCCCACGTCTCCCCAATCCACAATTCCTTCAAGGAATTCGTATCAGGCAAAGCATGGATCGCCGTAAACGTCTCCAGCTCGTATAGGCTGTACGGATCGACACCTACGACATCGATGTCGTTTTTTCCCATCATGATCTCTCTGAAGTACGCGCGGTTCTCGATCCTCGGCTCGTCGATCTGTAGCGCCGTCAAGGTGACGACAATCGTGTTGGGCGACAAGGTTGTTACTTCCGACGCCAACTCCTCGGCAAATGTCACCCATTCGCCGGTTTCGATCTCCGTCTTGACCTGGTTTTGCATCAGGCTGGGCGCTTCCGGGAGGATCGCCAGGTAGTCCGGAGCGTAGTTTGCAATCACCATGCGCATTTCTTCCCGCGTCATTTTCTTCCACTCCTCCCAGGATGCCGCGCCGAAATCATTCCGGGTCGGTCCGTTCCATGCTTCAACACCATAGATGGAAATCCAAAGTTCCTTACCAAGCCAGCGCACTTCTTTGACGGCCCTCTCGATCTTGGCGATGCTCTCACGGTCGCCGGTGAGCCAGTGATCATAACGAATATCAAGCCGAAAAATATCGACTCCGAGGTTGTTATAGAGCTCTATTTCCCGGACGATCTGCTCCTTCGTGAAATTCCGCACGTAGAGATAGCTCGCGTACTCGACGTAGACGCCGAATTTCATCGGCCGAAACGTTGCCGGCCGATACCGATCGATGAAATCCCTCGTGTATTCCACCGCTTCGCTATCCGCGTCATTCGTACAGCCGAGGATCGAAACGCAACACAGCACGATGACCATTCCGATGACAACGCGTCGAGTATGACAGGACATGATTTGACATGACCACGAATTCATCCAATTCGATTTCATCGCGTATTTCCGCCGTTTTTATCCATTCATCCCGAACAATGGCGCCATATTCGTTCAATATCATTTGGGGGGAATGACGTTTCCATTGGGGCAGGCGTTTGCCGTGGCGACCAATCCGTTGATTTTCGGGATGACCGGCCGGTCGCCCCTACCCATGATAAACACAATCCCGTGAAAATGATTTGACATGACCACGAATTCATCTCCAGAAACGTAAAATCCATGAATATTAAACCCAATAATCCATCCATGCGGCCATGTTCCCTACATCCCCCTTCTTCGCTCAGATCCATCTACCGTCCCTCTCTATCCTCCCAATCGAACCTTCCTTCCAGCACAATGAAGTCGTTGATCAGCTTGACGGAAATATCGATCAGGCGGGTCGATTTGAATCGCTCGGAGTACCGGTCTTCCGCATTGCCGACAATGTCGCCGATGGAAACCGGCAACCGGATCGGCGGGAGAATGCTTCTCGCGGGAAAATACTCGACGTGTTTCCAGGGTATCTCCATGGAAAATATCCTGACCGTAAACGTCATTTCCAGCGCCAATGAATCATACCCCGGAGCCAAGACGATATCACCGTTACGCGCCACGGCGAAACGCAGGATCACGGAATCGTCGGCCCTGACGAACAGGTCCGGCGAAACGTGCGCCGTTGCAATCGCCTTGCCGGTAAGATGCAGCTTGCCTCGACCGGTGGCCCGAAGAAAGAGACGTAGGGAATCTCCCTCCGACCTCACTTCCATGTTCTTGATGTTGACACTGACAGTGCCACTGTCCAGGTCAACAGAGAGCGGAACCAGGAATTCCCTCGTCACCAGCGGATGATCGCCCGTAAAGAGAAAAGTGAAATCATCGCTTCGATTTCCCGAGAATTGCCGGAGGATGCGGTTCACCGCGTCCAGTCGAACGCGCAATTGAACGTCGCGCCGGACCATCAGCGCTTTTCCTATGATATGAACAGAGGGCCGAGCTTCCGCGATCACCTTTTCTGCACGGCGAATCCGATCCAGCGACTCCTGGCGTGGTGGCACGTCCAGGCTCCGACACCCCGTCAATGCCAGGAAAACAAGAAGCAAGAAGGATGCATCTCTCATTCTACCGTGATCTCCTCGAGCGAAAAAGCCAGGAGCGCTTTTCCATCGAAGAACAGGGAATGAACCAACCGTAGCCTGTACCTGGCAAGTCGGTTCGGCGAGGTCAGGACAAAACGCGGGCGGGTTATCACCTCCACTCTCGTTCCCTTTATCGGTACTATTCCAGGCATGGTTACCGGTACCTGGAAAACCGGTAGCTTGCGCCCGATCTCGGCCAATTCCCGCCGCAGGATATTTTCCAGGAGCTCTTCATTGCCCAGGAAAATCCCTTCCTTCGTAATCTTCGGGGAGATGTTAAACAGTTCGAATCGTCCCTCAACCACGCCCTGTTCCCGGAGTGTGAAAACCAGAATCGCGTCCATGACGACGTCGATCCCGACGCCATAGCCCCGCGCATTGACGTGGGCGTCGATCGTGGCAAACGCGGCGCCGTCCTGCAAAGAAACACGGACGTGTCGAATCGTGTACGAGGTCTGGTCATCAAGCGTGTCCGTGATCGAGTCGAGCCTGTCCGCGAAAGCCTGGACACCGTCCTCGCTGATGAGGAACAGGAAGTCCGTTTTTTCGAGAATGTCATTGTTCGCCAGCGTCTTCGCCTGTCGAGCGAGGCGTTCTGCATGAAGCTCGAGGACCTTTGCCTGCCGGGCGAGATCAAAGGCTTCCTTGTCGAATTCCACGCCGGCGATCTCGCGTACCAGCGCGCACCCGAAGGCGCCCGCGACGATCAAGCAGCACGCAACGAGAACAGCGGCGCTACGCATCAGCAGTTTTATCGATTTGAATGACGCACAGGAGTTTTTTCGCGTCCATGAAGAAGGTTTCTCCCTTTATCTCGAGGGGCAGCGCCCGTACGGAAGGCACTTCTTTCTTCTTTTTCACGGATGCAATTTCGGAGGAAACATCGCCGCCTTTCCACGCGACGATGATTCCCTTGTGAGCAAGGATGGGAATGGCCCAATCCGTGATCAGATCGAGACGGGCGACAGCGCGGAAGAGAACCGCGTCGGCCCATGACCGGAGAGGAAGCTCTTCCACGCGGGCACACTGCACGTCCACGTTCGGAAGCCGCAGTGTTTCGACCATGTCTTGCACCGCACGGCACTTCTTCATGATGGAATCCACGAGCGTGAACTGCTTTTCCGGAAACATGATGGCCAGGGGGATCCCCGGAAGCCCTCCGCCGGTACCGGCATCCACGATCCTGCGCGCGTCACGCAAGGCCCGAATCGCCTGTGGGGCCAAGCAATGAAGGATGTGCTCCCGATACACCGTGTCGATCGATTTTCGTGAAACCAGGTTGATGCGGGAATTCCATTCTCGCAATAAATCAACGTACGCGGCGAGCAGACCGGCCCGGGTATCGGTCATCACGATCGCGTTCTCCTCCAGGACGAATCGGAGCCAGGTAATATCGTACGTTGAGATGTCTTTGGGGGCAGGCCCGTTATTCATTTCGCACGATGAGTATTTCGACACGCCGGTTTTTCTGTCGGCCCTCCTCGGTGGAGTTGGGAGCGATGGGTTGACTTTCACCGTATGCCCGTACCTCCAGCGGATTTTCCAACCTAATACCGCGATCCTCGAGGAACTCCTTTACGTAGTCGCTCACGTGCTTGGCCCGGTTGTAACTGAGCGTGAGGTTGTAGCCTACCGATCCTACCGAATCCGTGTGACCTGCCACGATCACGGAGCTGTTGGGATATTTCATCAGCAACTGCACCACGCTGTCCAGATGCTGCTGCTCTTCGGGACGGATACGAAAGCGATCGAAATCAAACTCGACGAAGAACTGGTAGATCACGCGTTCTTTTTCACGAACCGGGGTCAAGAGGATTTCCCGTTGCAGAACCCCGCTCGTATCGGCAGGGATGAATATCTCCAGCTTCCGTGAATTGAATCCCGGCGCCAACGCCGTCACGCGATAGGAAGCGCCGTTGCGAACCTGCCGGACATGGACGCCGTTCCCGTTCGTTTGCGCCTCGGTGCGTGTATCGTTCTCGTCGTACATGATCAACGTGGAGACGACCGGTGCGCGGGTGAATTTGTTCAAGACGCTGAGCTTGAGCTCCGTGACCGGTGAGGGCTCTTCGGGCGGTGGGGGCGCTTTCCGGATCGCGGCGTAGATGTCGAATCCGCCCATGCCGCCAGGCCGGTTCGACGCCACGAAGGCGGTATCGCCTGACACG
>JAJRXL010000130.1 GCA_024276335.1 Bacteroidota bacterium | reverse complement strand
GATGACGAAATCATCCTTGTGTAATCCCCGGTAGAATTTGTTGGTGCTGTCCCTGGCGTCAATGATGAGACTTACTTTCGGATAGCGGCTGATATCGATGGTCCGCAAGCTGATCCAGACTTTCCGGGGATTGCTGGAAGAAGCGGAAACAATCGAAAGACGTTTCCCCTGGACCACGGTATCTGGACGGGAATTCAGTTGCGCGGGCAACGTTCCCGGGAGATGAAGTAAAAACAGGAAAACCGAAAGCGCCAGCGAGATGGACGCGCGCGACCTCGGTTTGCGCCTGTGCTTCATATGCTCCACCCATGCTGATCCCTTCATGTTCATCATTTGCAAGCTATGGCCTCACGCTGCAATTTCCAAGGCGGAAAATACCAGATATCATAATACACCTCGATGGGACGGGACGACGTAAAATGAAAAATGCCTTGCCGATGATATCCGCTGGCAAGGCATTTTTCAGGACGATTTCAGGATCAGAACTGGAACCTGAATTGCAACCCGGGAACAATCATTTCGTTGTACTCCCAGATTTCCGGATCACGGAACACCAGGCGTGAATACTTGACCTGGGCGCGGAGCCATTCGAAAATATTCAGGTACAGCTCGCCCATTACGCTGCCATTGAAATACTGGAGCGATACGCCGTACACGGTCTTACCGGTGCTGTTGTACTCGAGCTTGACAAAGGCATCCACGACGGCCTTGCTCGAAACGGTCTTGAGGCTGTCCGTGATGCTGATATCCGAACTGGCGACCGCGTCAGGAGGGCCAAAGACTTTTCTCTTGCTGCCTTCCACTTTTATGTAGCCTGCACCGACGTGAAGGCGAAGCCCCTCAAGGAGCCAGGAGCCGAGATCGCGCCAGTAGTACCCCGTAGCCGTGGCCGTGATGTGATAAAACGTGTTGTAACGCGAAGGATTGAAAATGTCGGGGTTCGCGCCATCACCATTGATGATGGTTCCATTGACATCCGTTATGGTCTTGTTGCCGAACGAATTGATGCCGAATGAAATAAACGTGGCGGCGCCGATTCCCTGGGCATCCGCCTCGCGCCCGGCAGAACTGCTCGAAAGCTGCTTCCAGTACTCACCGGAAAAGCCGAGAGTCCCGTTAAGCTTCCGGTGCTTGAACAGGCCGAAGTCCTTCTCGATGGTCTGATCGCCCCAGATAAACGGGACAGCGATCCCGGCCTTGACATATTCCGTCGGATCCGGCTCGTACACAATCAGCAAGTTCCACTGCGGACCATAGAGGAAGGGCAAGTTCACCCAGTCCTGTCCGATTTTGAGTTCGAAGCCGGCGCGAACACGTGATACCTTCAGCGACACACCATCCTTGGCGCGTTCATCCGTGCTCAAGGTCCACATGAAACCACCCCCGAACGGCACGCTGATCCCTGATTCGGCCACGTACGGCGCGGGCTTAATGACGCCGGTTTCCATGGTATGCGGGTAGTCGCGCGCGACGAGCTTCTCGTAAACATCCGGCGTCAGGGTTTCCCGAAGTATTCGCCGTCCCACGAGCCGGTAATCCTCGAAATCGGGATCATCCCGGTTGGTCATAAACCCGGCGGACGACGGGTTGTTCTCACTGACGGGTCTCGCCTTCTCGATGATGATTCCTATGAGGTTGTTCTCGTCGTTCGGGCGCTGTACCACCCGCATCTTTGCCTTTCCGCTCATCAGTCGCTCGGCAACTTCCACCGCCTCCATGTCGCTGATATCGTCGCGGTTATCCCTGATCTTACGCATGATTTCGAGAATGAGCGGCTCATCCTGGATGATCCACTGGGGAAAGAACTTCTGCACCAGAGGATCGAGTGTCGTGATGGCGCGGATGAGGATATTCAAGCGCATGCTTTCATCGGTATAATGGTTGATGGCAAGCATGAGCAACGAGTAATAATTCGCGCGATCATCATCAGCGGGACGATAGGAAACCATTTCGTTGACCAGTTTTGGATAGCCCCAGTTCATGCGGGTGGCCAGCTCCTGTTCCGAATAGTTGGCACTGCGCATGAAGCGCAGGGCCTGTTCCACGCTGGTGATGACGTCGCTGCGGGCGGCATCCTGCGCCGCAACCGGCACGGGCGCGAGCCCGACCAGAAGAGCGGCGAAAAGGACGCTCACGATAATGATAGGTTTGATATTCATAGACTTTCTAGCTGTTATCGGCATGGCACGTTCAATGTGTATTCTTTTCATGGCATCCCCCTTAATTAAAAATTGATGGGAAACCAAAACGGAAACGCGGACTCACCTGGAAATAGCTGGCTTCTTGCTCCCAGATCTCCCGACCGCGCAGCAGGAAGGCGTACTTGGCTTCGACGCGGAACCACTCGGTCAAATCCAGCCATGCGCTCGCCATCATGCCCCCGTTAAAATACTGAATACCCATGCCGTATGGATTCGTGGCGCCCATGTTGATAAAGCTCAAGCTGAAAAAGACATCCACGATTTCATTTTCCTTGCCCAGCGTGTACATAGTGCCGGGCCCCGCATTAAACTCGATCACGTTGTTCTCGTGAACCTTGGACGCTTCTCCCGGCATGACCACGTGTGCTCTCTGCACCTGGACGTAGCCGCCGCCGACTTCCACGCGGAAACTGAACGTCGGGTTTCGCTCGCTGTTGACGAACATCAACGGGTATGCAACCCGGGCGATGGTGGAGTAGTAGAAAAAATCGTTGGTGTAATCAACCATGTCCACCACCTTGTCCAGGACCTTCATGTGCGAATACGCCGCGTCACCGTCGAACTTGTCGGTGACACTGAGATCGCCGGTCAAGGCAAACGGGAACCCGAAGGAAAAATCGAAGTCCATCGTATAGCCCATGGGCGAGCTCAGCAACCCGTGGTTCAGGGCCAGCGGCGTCGGCATGTCGGGCGTGACCATGTTCATGGGCAGAATGAGCCCGAGATGCATGTCGTTTTTAAACCCGACCATGAGAGCGCTCATTCCCGAGGCCCACAACGGCGCGTTGATCTCGTCGTTGCCAAGCCGGTACTGGATGTTCCAGTTGGGCGCAAACGAGGCCCGCGCGGGCGACCGCACCTCTATTCCGAACAGCGAGAAATCAAGCACCGCTACGTCGGATGGTTTTTTACCCGGGTTCGCCACGATGGGAAGAATCTGGGTCATCTTTGCTTCGGGCGCATTGATCTTCAGGTATCCCATCGTCTCGAAGGGCGATTCGCCAACGTACTCGAACTTCAATTCAAAGCGGTCTCCATCTTCGCCTTTCGGTTTAAGAACGACCGGAAGCTTGGTCGTGACACGCCACTCACTTGCCGTTTCACCGATGAATGAAGCGCTGGAGATTTTCAGCGGATCCTGGGCGTTCTGATTCTTGATCCGGATCTTGATGTTCTCCGGATAATAGATAGGAATGGTTGTTTTCACGATCGGCCCCGGCGCTTCTTCCTGCGCCGGCGGCTGGGGAACGACGACCGTGTCCTCGGGATTCCAGAACGAGTTGAACCGTCCCTTCATGAACTCGAGATTTTTCCCCTGGACCACGAAGGGGCCGCGCTTTTCCGGGTACCACACGTCCGCAGGCAAAGCAATGGACGGCTCCTGGCTCCGGCGCGCCAGGATATCGTCGTAAAGATCGGGATCGAGGAGGTTGATCATCGACCACAACTTGGAGCCTGCAAGATCGAAAGCTTTCACGATGGTTTCACCGGAACTACCGCCGAGTCCGAACAGCCCCGTCTCTCCCCCAGCGCCCTCTCCTCCCATTTCCTCGGGGGGCAACTGCTCGTTCTTGATGATTCGAATTTCCAGCAACTCGAAGGGCGGAGCGCCTTCATTCTCCTGTTCCTCCGGCGTTGACTCGGCATAGTAGATCTCCACCGCGCGAATCTGGGCGCTTCCCACTCCCTTCCGGCCGGGAACCGGGAACGTCCCGTCCTTCCGGTACTCGTCTTCAAACATCTTGAGGTCGTACGCCTGCTTGAAGAGCTCGTCGAGCCGGTCATGGTATGCCCGCAGCGTGAAACCCTTCACCTGGGTATAATCGTATCCAGTTGAAGTAAACCCGCGGCGGCGGCGTGATGTCGTGGGCCGCGGTTTATCCCTTGCCGCCTCTTCCACGATGATTTGCTTCGTCTGGACTTCGGTATGGACTTCCTTGAGTTCTTTCTGTTTCTGCCGTACTTCCGTGTCGGACTGCGCGTGAGCCGGGACCGAAATCACAATCCCGATCCAAACCAGGCAGGCGAGAAACACGGCGAGATGAGCTGATCGGATTCTCATGGTTTTTAGCTGTTCTCTTGTTCTTGTTTGCGTGTTCATTAGTGGGGGTCTCCTCTCATTCACGATACAGGATGATGTCATACGTTTTTTCCACTGATCCAACACGGATACGGATCGTCGCATCATCGCCTTCGCGACTGACTCTCCCCCGCAGGTAGAACGTCACCTTGGTCCCGCCGTCCGTTCCCGTATTCGGATTCATCTGTGGTTCAACCTGTACCTCGTCGAGAAGGTCCTCGCCTCCCGCCGACTCGACTTCTATGCGGATTTCGTTCCGTTGTACGTTCCTGATATTCTTCGGTGAACACACACCGCACTTGGCCGTTACAAACGAGAACGGCGTATTGATCGGGTAGTCTTTCCCGGATGCAAACGACTCGGAGACAATGCGAATCGGTTGCGGCGTGATGGGGAACGTAAACGTTGACGATTGCATTTCCGTCGCGCTGGAATCCGCCAGGTAGCCATACTTCGTATTCTTGTACATCGCTTCGATACGCAACGTCTTTCCGACGTCCGTATCCGGAATCTTATAATCAATCGTCGGACCGGTGCCATCGAGGACCATCGTGTTATCGACGAATACCTGCCAGGTGTAATCGGTCACGTTGTCGAGCCCGATCACGGAAATGTTCATGTTGAAGAACTCTCCGGCGTACGCACCCAGCGGCATGCGACGGCGGAGGAACGGCTTTTTGACGTGAACCGTAAAGGTGATCGGCTTGGCCACGTCGAGGGCCCCCGCGCCGCGGCTGCCCCGCGCGTTGAGCGTGATCTGGTAATCACCGGGCTCGTTGAACGAACCGGTCCAAACCCATTTGCCCTTTTCCGGATCATCGGTCTGGAAGGGGTTCCGGGGGTTCCGGGGATCGAGGCAAATGCCGCCTCCTTCTGCGTCCACCGAGGCGACGTTGTCCACCGTAGTGCCGCGAATCTTGATTTCATTAACGGTGGGGAAACCAACCGCGGTCGTGACATCCTCCGCCTGGAGACCGAGTTGATCGTAGGCCTCCGAGATAACATCCACGAAGAATGTCGCCGGATCAAGATTTTCACTCTGTTCAATAAAGTGCTCAACCGGAGTGCCCTCTAACTGGGGGTCGCTGTCGATTGCATTTTGAATTTCTTCCCTCGTGAATTCGAGCCTCCCGACCTTGACCATCTCCTCGGCTCCTCCAGGCTCCGGGTTCATCTTGATCTCCACGCGGTTGGTCCCCGCCCGGACCCGAAATTCGAAAGTTCCCGGCCCGAGGTCCGCAGTCCAGTTAAACTTGTATAATCGTGTCCCTGTCGTCGATTCCAGTGTCGAATCCTGGATGTCCGTGGGATAGTTCAAAACTTCCAAGGGGGTTGGAACCCCTTCTTTATACACGTCAACCTCCGGCGGCGTCGTGACTTCATCTTGGTCGCCGAGCCCCTTCACGCTGATCGTGAACAACCGGGAATCGCCGACCTTCAACTGGTTGTTGCCGACGGCAGCCACGGTGGGCATGTTCTTCAGCAGCTCCAGAATGATTTTCCTGTTTTTTTCTTCCAACGCCCGTTGCTGTTCCAGCAGGAGTTCTTCGGCGTCGTCGCGCTCGACGATAACGATGAGGAGCTCACTGATGACGGCGAGGTACAGGAAGAAATAAACGCGGTATTTGCTATAGGTGTCAGATCGAGCCATGTGTTAAGTACCTCCGCTTATTCAATCAGCACGGGTTAATGCATTGCTTCTCGTTCGAGACGGCTTGCCTCTTCGAGTTCCTGCTTGAGTTGATCCAGCTTCGCCTGGACCTCGGCCAAACTCAATTCCTTGCCGCGGTTCACGCCCGGGAATCCTTCCAGGTCCGGACCGGTTTCTTCGGATTCGTACCATGTCGTAAATCCCAACAAGAGAAGCACGGTAACTTCCACGACGATCGCGTACATGATCCAGTCCGGCTGATGCGCCACGAAGAACTTTATACCGCGGAGACCGATCATGGCGATCAGGAATGCCGTCCCCATGAAGGCGATAGCGGTAATATTGTTCTTGTATTTCTTGATAAACTCTTCATGCATGTAGCGTTTGAATCCTTCGCGGATACTGCCTTCCTTTTTGTACCATTTTTCCTGGTGCAGCAAGGATTCCCCGAGTTCCCTGGATATACCCAGCGTGATGAGAAGATTCCCGACAGCGGTCGATAGTTTGCCCCTTGTCAGGAACAACCCGATGGGTGTGAAAAAGAAAACGATGGTGAACAAACCAACGACCAGCAAAACGATAACGGGAACCCAGTTAATGATAAAAGTCGAGCGGCCGATTTTCACAACGTTCATGGTCAGCGGTCCACCGGTCTTCAAATCCTCGAGCTCCGCCGGTGTAGCCATCGACAGGTTTCGCCCTTCGCTTTTCAGCTTCTTAAGAAGCGTGTAAATATCGGTAGTGGGCTGCTTGTACTTGGCGGCAACCGCCTCGTGGGTCAAGCCTGCGCCGACGATGAGCAGGATGATCAACGCGCTCAATATCGTGCGCATTCTCAACTGTTTTACGACAGACATCATACGAATACCTCCGTGGAATTTTGATTGGATACGAAGAGTCCAACCGTGTACGGTTTACTCTCATTTATTGAAAAATACTTGGTATGTCGATTCCCGATTCCGGTGAAACGGATATCATGTTTGCTGTCATTCTTGTTGTCGTACTTAGTCATTCTTATAAACGTACACCTGGCGTTGGATGGACCGCCCCCCCGCCCGCACGGTGATAATGACCGGTTCCGGATCGTTCGAAAAACGATCCGGGCGCTCGAACACGAATTCATACTTGCCGTCGGGGAGCGAGTACAGTTCTATGGGCCGAACGGTTCCATATTCATCCTCAACCTCCACCCGCACTTCACTTAACCCCTGCAACGGTTTCCGGTTCTCCCGGCGGTTGGCGCCGTAGCGGTACGCGTAAAACATGAACGTGTGCGTGCTGGATACTTCCTCGGGAGGGTTGAAAAAAATATGAACGGGAGGACGCTGAATGTCAAAGATAAACGTGGACATTTTCTGCCCGCCTGTTTTCGTCAACCGGTAGGGATACGATTTACCCCCGTAGCGGGCCTCCACGCGCAACGTTTTTGCGTCCGAAGTACCGGGCACATTGCACTGGACAATCGGGCCTGATCCTGCCGCCTCCCGCTTGTTATCGAGAAAAACTTCCCATGAATACTGGTTCACATTACTCAAGCCCTCGACCTGAATATCCGCGACGAATTTTTCCCCGTAAAATGCCGCGTATGGCAGCGGTTTTTGCAGCACGGCGCTGGAGGGTTGAATGCGAAATCCCGCCTGGGCGATGTCGCGCCCTCCAGCTCCCCTGTTCACGCGTGCTTCGACTTTGACTTGTTCCGGTTCGTTCCCCACCCGGCCGACCCAAAAGTATCGCGTCTCGCCTTTGCGCCCGCGCCGCTTCTCGATCCTGCCGGGACCGGCAAGCACGCGCATTACCGGGCTCAGGCGGGGAAGGTTGACGAATATCTCGTTTTCTTCCTCGTAACCCGGCACGGAAACCACTTCCGAACGGGCGACATTGATCCCGATTTGTTCCACCGGCGGCGCGTTGGGGACACTGGTATCCTGCACCATAATCACGTAGGCAAGCGTGTCGTGCTCAAACTCCCAGCGCCTGGAAAATGGAATCAAGGATGAATCAAACGTGAAATTATGGTATTTCAATTTCCCATTCCCAAGCGCATGAATCCGATTCGTTTCCAGGTTGAACGACACGGTGTAGGTACCGGTCCAGCGGAAACGCATCTCCACGGGGAAGGTCATCGTTTTTGTCCGTTCGTCGCGAATGGGATCCAAAATCGTAATCTTGCCTTCACTCGTATTCGTAAAACCCTTGCGCACTGAGCCGATCTTCAGGGAGGCGTCATCGTCCTGTTCCAGGTCATAAACCCGCACCTGGGTTTTCAACGGAAGAACGGAAAAGCGTACACGCCCCGATTTGTCAATCGCGTCCACGTACCAATAGAGGGTATCGCTTTCTTTCTGTACCGGGGGGCTGCCCAAAAACGTATTGATGATGCGCGTGTTCTGCGTCGAAAGTTCGTGAATCACCTTGTCACGATCGGATGCCGCAACAAGGAATGCAATAATCGAAGAAAGGTACATCACAAAATATATCTCCACTCGATGCCGACGCACATTCACGATCCTCCCTTCTCAGTGTCCGCCCCACCGGCGGACTTCACGTGGTCGCCACCGGCCACGTCAGCCAGTCGTTTTTCGACTCGCATCTTCGCAAGGTCGGAAAGCAAGCCTCCAATCTCTTCCGTAACCAGCGAGTCGATCGATTGCTGGACGATCTTCCGAATTTCCCCATGCAGGCTTTCCATGGACTTGCTCAGCGCCTGCAGCGACTCGTTGGTCTGATCCAGTTTCTGCAACTGTTTCTGTGTGACTTCCAATTGGGTGGTCCGGATCATCTCGCCGAATTCACGCAGGTTCTGGTTGGTTTCCTCGAGCTTTTCTACCTGCAAGCGCGTATTCTCCGCGCTCACCTTCGAGATATACTCCGTCAACTTGGTCAGGAGGATATCCTGGCGCATATCCGTCTGCGAGATAAGCCTGAACAGGTCGGAAACCGCGTCGGTCATGCCCTGTACGCTTTGGTTGATCGAAGAGAGCAGGAGTTCCGGCCTGCCTTGAGTAAGTGACTGCGGCTGGGCGTCGTCATTGGGGAGGAAATGCGTAACGATGGAAAGAGCCAGCAACATCATGGCCTCGATCCCTATTCCCACCAGGGTCATTCGTTCGGTGATGACGCCGGCGAATCGTAAGCCCACGAAAATAAGCAGGATCATCGCTCCGAAATACACCCATCCCTGGACAGCATTGAAGTAATACCGTGCGATAATCTCTTCCATGCACACGCGCGTACCGAGATTCAGGCCCAGCGTATTCTCGAGCAGGATCAAGCGGCCATCGCTCAATCGAACCTCCGTGCCCCGCACACACAAGCGCCAACATTCCAGGATGGTTCCGAATTCAAGGTTATGCCTGATGCGACGATCATGGTAGAAATCGTGCAAGAGATGGCGTCCTTCCGGGACTTCCAGGTCTTTGATTGTTTCCGCAGCTTCTGGCATGTTTTGATGAAAACCTGTCGGGTTTGGTTCAGGTTTCATTGTATCACAACATAAATCATGCCGAGGTGTTCGTGTTCAACATCATGAGAATCAGGTTAGAATTATATTTTTTTATTCTCGCGGCTTCCACATGAGTGAATATTATTCACACTACCGTGCCGATCATTCACACTATTATGTTCGATAGTATCAACAATCACTCAGTAGATGTAATAAATAGGGAACATCCATATCACGGCTCCTTTTTTCCATACCTCCTATCGAAAAATGGGTTGAATCTTATCGAACAAACGGAGATATTTCGACACGAGTTGTCTTATTACCGCACGGTGAATTGGAACCAACAGGCGTCTGATTTACGGCAGGATCATTTCTTTTTATCGACGAAGGAGGATGAAATGGCTACAACCAAGGATGGGAAACCGTTGACTCTGAGCTCATCGGATCGGCAAGCTATCCTGAAAGCATTCGAAGAGCTGGGGATCAAGCGAGTACCGGAAGAGCTGCGAACAAAAGGATACACGATCACGCCACTTATCCTTTACTCGAAGAGTACGCAAAGCATGTTAGCAAGTGAGGCCGGACGCTCGAAGAAGAAAAACTTAAAAGAATAAACAATTGGTCGGATGAGGAAGCCGTGGAGTTCCTCTGCGGCGGATTCGCAATGTCATGAATGAACCGATGCGTAGAAATATCTGTACTCAGTGAGAACGGAAGGTCAGGTCTTTTCGTGCCTGTCCCTGAAATATCCGAACGTCATTTCCAGGCCCTCGTCGAGAAAGACCCGTGGCTCCCAGCCGAGTCGTTCCTGGATTTTCTGGTAGGAGCACACGCTGCGCATTTGCTCGCCCGCTTTTTCCGGGCCGTGTTCTTCCTTTATTGATCTCCCCGACACTCGTACGAGTCCCCGGAACACATCCAGCACTGTCTTCTCAACGGCAGTGCACACATTGAATGTTTCCGTCCCTTCCATGTCAAGGGCAAGCACGTTGGCCCGCACGACATCGTGGACAAAAACGTAATCGCGCGTCTGGAGTCCGCTTCCATTGATCACCGGTTGTTCACCACTGAGGATCTTCTCCGCGAAAATAGCCACCACCCCCGCTTCGCCGTGCGGACTCTGCCGCGGACCGTACACGTTGGTGTACCGGAAGACGGTGTAATCCAGCCCCTGCACGACATGGTAGTAGTGTAAGTAATGCTCCACTGTGAGTTTTGTGATGCCATATGGTGATATTGGACGCGTCGGGTGTTGTTCGTCGGCCGGGAAGTAATCCTGTTCGCCGTAAATGGCACCGCCCGTGGAAGCAAAGATGAAACGCTTCAACGACCGCTTCCTTGCCGCCTCCAAAAGATTGATCGTTGCCATGACGTTCACGGATAAATCAAACAGCGGATTCGCCACCGAGTGACGCACGTCGATCTGGGCCGCGTGGTGATTGATGACTTCAATCTCGTGACGATCCAAAATGTCGCCGACTTCCTCGGTGCGTAGATCGACCTGGTAAAACGTAGTCCCCTTGGGAACGTTTTCGATGAACCCGGTGGAGAGATTGTCAACCACGACCACGGAATGCCCCAGGCGAACGTATTCCTCGGCGATGTTCGACCCGATGAACCCCGCTCCGCCGGTAATGAGAATATTCATGTCCTGATCCGGATGGTGAAACAAGCGAAACGCATCATGCGTCGAAATGCCGACGAACCAACGTGAATATGTCGTCCAGCATTTCCTCGGTCAGCTTTCCCGTAAACGTGTTCTGCTGGCTCGGATGGTAACTGGCGATCAAGGTTACGTTGTTCCTCAGTTTGTACGCGGCCCCGTGGTGAAAGTCATGCTTGCCCTCGTCGGGTGCGTCCAGCATGCGATCTACCACTTCGAAGGCCACCCGGCCAAGGGCGACAACGACACGGAGCTTCTTCATCATTTCGATTTCGTCGCGAAGGAAATGGCTGCACGCCTGGATTTCCTCGGTGGTGAGTGTGTTTTCGGGCGGGGCGCAGTGTGCGACCGCGGTGATACGACAATCCCTTAATGTCAAGCTGTCGCCGCGTGCCACGGATTGTTCCTGCGAAGCAAACCGGGCCCGGAACAATGCGCGGTAGAGCCACTCACCGCTTCGGTCCCCGGTAAACATACGCCCGGTGCGGTTCGAGCCGTGGGCGGCGGGCGCCAGGCCCACCACAAGAAGCCGCGCCGAAACGGGACCGAACGAGGGGACCGGTTTCCCCCAATAGTTTTCGTCTTGGAATCGTTGCACTTTCTCGCGCGCTACTTTCTCTCTCCACGCAACTAGGCGCGGACATGCCCGGCATGCTACCACGGCGTGGTTGAATTCATGTAGGGATGTCAGACGTTTTTCCGGTACGTCGGTTTTTGAAAATCTCAATTAGGTATCCGCGGAATATGATGTATTTGGTTTTCGGTGTACATGTGGATGAAGACCGGAACCTGGGACAGTCATGGACCGTGCTCTGCTTTGTTCCCAAACTCCCGCATCCCATATCTATTAAAGGTCGTCAATCGAGGGAGATTTCGCAAACATCAAGCTGCGTCGTGAACACCGACCGCACCTTGTCTCAATACCGAACGACAAACGTGGTAACATTGCCCGTGCGCAGATCAACCTGACGGATCGCATGGTTGTCGGTGTCGGCCACCCAACAATACCGGCCATGGACGGATATCCCCTCGGGATTCCTGAAGCGAGCCCGGGCTCCCCGCCCGTCGCGGAATCCCGGCCCGGAACCGCCAGCCAGCGTCCGCACGGTGTTTCGTTCCAGGTCGACGACACGGACGGCGTGATTGAATGAATCGGTGATGTACAACTTCGTTTTCAACCCGGCAACATCCGAAGGGTGTTGAAACAACGCACCGGATAACCGACCGTCCGTGTACCCCGAGGTCGCCACGTCAAAACCTGCCAGGGTGACAACCCGCTTGCCTGCAGGCTCGATTTTCCTGACCGCACTGGCCAACCCATCCACAAAATACAACGTTCTGTGAAGCGCAAATATACCCAACGGTTGCGCCAGCAAAGCCCGCGACCCGGAGCCGTCGCTCATTCCTTCCACCCCATACCCGACGTAGGGCTCCGCGTACCCGCTGCCGCTGTTCACTCGCCAGACCTGG
>JAJRXL010000129.1 GCA_024276335.1 Bacteroidota bacterium | reverse complement strand
TTGATTCGCACGCTTACGAGAAAGGGCGGTTATCTCCCCGAGAACGTTTTCGAAACCAGACGGAGCATCAATTCACAGAACCAACAAACTCTGGAAATGAACGCGTACATAGCGGATTTCGAATATGGCTGGAAAAATTTCTGGGCCTTCTTACACGGAGATGTTACTCTTTTATCATTAGAAAATCAAGCATACAGGTTCATATTATTTCTCGCAATCCTGTTGACACATACGGACAAATGATACCAGCAAGAATTTCGCATTTGCTTGCAGTGTTTATATTTTGCATGCAGCTGATGATCGAGGTCGCTCCATGGTGGACCATATATTCCATCAGGTATTAATTCCGCCGGAGGATGATCCGGTGTACTATTCCGACTCAATCACGATTTCACGGTTTATTTATTATGCCAGTCAACGAATCCAGCGCTCCTTCGCATTTTATCAGGAACATTATCAAGGAAGATCTCCGGACAGGAAAATTCGGGGGCAGGGTTCATACCCGCTTTCCCCCGGAACCGAACGGGTACCTGCACATCGGCCATGCAAAATCCATCTGCCTGAACTTCGGCTTGGCCGAGGAGTTCGGTGGCAAGTGCAATCTTCGCTTCGACGACACGAACCCGGTCAAGGAAGAAGAGGAATATACCCGGTCGATCATGGAGGATGTCCGTTGGCTGGGATTCGATTGGGAAGACAGGCTGTACTTTGCTTCGGATTATTTTGAACAATTGTATCGATGGGCGATAGAACTCATCAAGAAAGGGAAGGCTTACGTTTGCGACCTGAGCGCCGAACAGATCCGGGAATATCGCGGCACGCTTACCGAGCCCGGAAAGGAGAGCCCGTACCGCAACCGGTCGGTAGAAGAGAATCTTGACTTATTCGAACGAATGAAGGCCGGGGAGTTTCCTGACGGCTCCCGGACCCTGCGCGCGAAAATCGACATGGCTTCGCCGAACCTGAATCTGCGCGATCCCGTTATGTACAGGATCCTTCACGCAACCCACCACCGGACCGGAGACAAATGGTGCATCTATCCGATGTACGATTGGGCGCACGGGCAATCGGATTCGATCGAGGGAATCACGCATTCCATTTGCACGCTCGAATTCGAGGACCATCGCCCCCTCTACGACTGGTTCCTGGACGAGCTCGAAGTGTACCACCCCCAGCAAATCGAGTTCGCACGATTGAATCTCACGTACACCGTGATGAGCAAGCGCATGTTATTGGAACTGGTGCAGGAAGGTCACGTGGAGAGCTGGGACGATCCCCGGATGCCGACGATTTCGGGCTTGCGCCGGCGCGGTTATACCCCGGAATCGATTCGCGACTTTGCCGAGCGCATCGGTGTCGCGAAAAAGGAAAGCATGATCGATCTCGCGCTGCTCGAACATTGCCTGCGCGATGACCTGAACAAGAGAGCGCACCGGGTGATGGCGGTTCTCCATCCCCTGAAGGTGGTCATCGAGAATTATCCCGAGGGAGAGGTGGAAGAACTCGATGCAGTAAACAACCCGGAAGACCCTTCGATGGGAACGCGCAAGATCCCGTTCTCCCGCGTATTGTATATCGAGCAAGATGATTTTCGAGAAGACCCTCCCAGGAAGTATTTTCGTTTGTCGCCTGGGAAGGAAGTCCGATTACGGTACGCGTATATCATCAAGTGTGTCGACGTTGTCAAGGACGAGCAGGGGAAGATTGTAGAAGTGCGGTGCACGTATGACCCGGAAACGAAGAGCGGCACGGGGAAAACGCAGCGGCGGGTGAAAGGAACGCTGCACTGGGTCTCGGCGCGGCATGCGTTTGAGGCCGAGGTACGCCTCTACGACAGGTTGTTTTCCGTTCCTGATCCGGCCGGCGACAAGGAAGGAAAGGGTTTCAAGGAATTCCTGAACCCGGAGTCGCTTGTGACAATCAACAGTGCTAAGCTCGAGCCGGGATTGAAATATGCAAAGCCCGATGAGTATTACCAGTTCGAGAGAATCGGGTATTTCTGCGTGGACGGAAAAGACAGCAAGGATGGGGCGCCTGTGTTCAACCGGACGGTCCCTCTGCGGGATACATGGGCCAAGATCGAGAAAACGGCGGCGGGAAAACAGCC
The DNA here is from genome assembly GCA_024276335.1 of Bacteroidota bacterium. Taxonomy (GTDB): domain Bacteria; phylum Bacteroidota; class Ignavibacteria; order SZUA-365; family JAADGX01; genus JAADGX01. The sequence goes on along the minus strand of JAJRXL010000129.1, from coordinate 2,053 downwards.
GCGAGGCGTGTAATCAGAACACCCACTTGACGGCGACGAAGCCGAGAACAAGCAGGATGACAAAGGCGATGCTGAGCCGGTCGAAGTGCTTGTCGATGAAAGTTTTTATCGGGGGGCCGAATTTCCAGATCAACCCGGCAACGATGAAGAAGCGCGCGGAGCGCCCGATGGCCGAGGCAACGATAAAGGGCAGGAACGACATTTGCGTGGCGCCAGCGGCAATCGTTGCGACCTTGTAGGGGATTGGCGTGAAGGCAGCGGCGGAAAGGAACCACACTCCGAGAGGTCCACGATACGCTTGTTCAACCTGTATCCAGTACGACTCCGCGTGATAGAACTCGATGATCGATCGGCCGATTCCTTCCATCAGCGCGTATCCTATGTAATACCCGAATATACCGCCGAGGATGGACCCGACGCTGCAGACAACGGCAAACTGCAAGGAGCGCCGGGGCGTTGCCACGGCAAGCGCGATCAGCAGAACATCCGGCGGAATGGGAAAGAACGATGATTCGGCAAATGCGAGGATAAAGAGCGCCCACAAGGCGTACGGTTTGGATGCAAACCCTTCGACCCATTCCTTCATCTGTTTCAGTATCTTAATGAACCAGTTCATCTCTTCGAGTAGTATTGTTGCTCAACGAACGCAATCGCCTAAGATATTAGTTTAGGGAAGTATAACCAAGAACAGACGTAAAGAGGGAAGCGTAGGTATTCGCCTATTCCATGCGGCTGCGACGAATCTCGTACATCGCTAACGCACCTGCCACCGACGCGTTGAGCGAGTTGATCTTGCCGAATTGCGGAATGCGCAACACGACGTCGCACGCTTTGCGTACGACCGGCCGCATTCCTTTTCCCTCGCTTCCTACGACGAGGCAAACATCCCGGTTGCCGTCGAAACGGAAGAGATCGGCGTCGCCGTCGCTGTCTGTGCCGATGATCCAGATTCCGGCATCTTTGAGTTTTGCCAGGCACTGCGCGAGGTTTCCGACCCTGGCCACGGCGATGTGATGCGCCGCTCCCGCCGACGTCTTGATGACTGTTTCAGTAATCGGTGCGCTGTTCCGGGCAGGCACGATGACGCCGTGGACTCCCGCGGATTCCGCCGTCCTGATAAGCGCGCCGAGATTGTGCGGATCCGTGATCCCGTCGCAGGCGAGCAGAAACGCGGGCTCGTGGAGCGGAAGAGAAGCGATCAACTCGTCGAGTTGGAGAATCGGGACATCTTCGATCAGCGCCGCTACTCCCTGGGCGGATGATCCCGGGGCGAGGCGTACGAACTTTTGCCGTGACAATTCGATGACCGGGATTCGATCGATTTTTGCCAGTTGGCGAATCCGCTGTATTGCGGGTCCGTGGCTGCCGAAGAGAATGAAAATCTTTGTCGGCTTTTGCGCTGACTTGAGGGCTTCCAGCACCGGGTTCCTGCCTATGATATACATTCCAATCCCGTATTTGTCATGCGATGTGGACGAGGGTGTTTCGCCCCTGTGAAAAGGAGATGTAGCGACGGCGCAACGCTGCATGTTCTTTCTTGCGCAAATGGGGATCATCCATCAATAACTTCCTGGCGTCTTCGCGCGCGAGGGAAATCAGCGGTCCGTCGGTGAAGAGGTTGAGAAGCCGAAACTCCGGGAAGCCGTGTTGCATGGTGCCCATGATGTCTCCGGGGCCGCGTATCTCGAGGTCAACTTCGGCGATCTTGAAACCATCGCTGGTCGCGCACATCTTTTCCAGTCTCTTGCGAATCAACTGCATTCCGGGTATATCCGGCGTGGTTCCGGTTCCGCCATAATATTTCTTCCTCTCCGTGACGAGGATGCAATATGATTGGTCCGCGCCTCGTCCCACGCGTCCGCGGAGTTGATGGAGCTGGGCAAGCCCGAAGCGCTCCGCGTGCTCGATAATCATGACGGTGGCGTTGGGAACGTCGATGCCGACTTCGATGACGGTTGTCGCTACAATTGCGTCGAGTTCCCCGGCGGCGAACGCTTTCATGATCCGGTCTTTTTCCGCGGCCTTCATCCGGCCGTGGAGCAGGCCGAGCCGG
>JAJRXL010000128.1 GCA_024276335.1 Bacteroidota bacterium | reverse complement strand
GGCGCTTGAACGATCTGAAGAGCAGGTTGAAGTACAGCTTCCTGATGAACCTGGACACGCCGGGGAAAGTTGCCGGCAACCTCGCCCGCTACGTTGCGCTCACCGGCGGGATCGAAGCCGTTGATCGGCTCTTCGCCACGTACGAAAAAGTCACTCCCGAAGACGTCCGGAACGCCGCCAGGACATACCTGGTCAGGGATCATCGCACAGTCGCAACCTTGAAGGGGAGGGATTAACCATGAGAAACGCGATCGTACCCATTCTCCTCCTGGCCGCGGTAGCGGCGGGAGCATTCCTGATAAACAGTTGCAGTAAAATGACGAAACCGGAAACCGTGCTTCTCCAGGTCAAGGACGACCCGACCGTTTCCTTCCGTATCTGGTTCAAGGTCGGATCCCAGAACGACCCCGTCGGCAAGGAGGGCCTGGCCGCTCTCACAGCCGCCATGATGACCGAAGGGGCGACCAAGAACAACAGCTACGAGGAAATACTGGAAAAACTCTATCCCATGGCGGCAAGCTACGGCGCCAGTGTGGACAAGGAGATGACCATCATTTACGGCCGAACACACAAGGACAACCTGGATGCCTATTACCAGTTGTTCCGGGACGCGATTCTCACGCCCGCGTTCAACGAGGATGATTTCCGCAGGCTCAAGAGCGAAGCGTTGAACTACCTGGAAAAAACGCTGCGATATTCCAGCGACGAAGAACTGGGTAAGGCGGGATTGTACAACATGATCTTCAAGGACACGCCGTACGGGCATGTCGAAGCGGGCACGGTGGAAGGTCTCAACGCCATCACCTTGGACGATGTGAAGCAATTCTATGCCAAGCACTTCACCCGAAACAGCGTGGTTGTCGGCCTGGGTGGTGGATTCGACAACGCGCTGGTGGACAGGATCACGAGCGACATGCGAACCCTCCCCGACGTGCCGTACAAGGAAGTACCGGTTTCACAACCGCGGTACGACGGCGAGAACGAAGTCCTGATCATCGAGAAAGACGCCGCCGCGACCGCCATCAGCTTCGGTTTCCCCATCGACGTGCACCGGGGATCGAAGGATTTCTACGCCCTTTGGATTGCCAATTCCTGGTTCGGCGAGCACCGCAATTCCAGCAGTCACCTCTACCAGGTTCTGCGCGAGGCGCGCGGGATGAATTACGGGGATTACTCCTACATCGAAGCGTTTCCCAACGGAGGGCGGCGGCAGATGCCTCCGGCCAACGTGGCCCGCCGGCAGCAGTTGTTCGAAGTGTGGATACGGCCCGTGCCGAACGAGATGCGCCACTTTGCTTTCCGCGCCGCCGTGCGGGAGCTGCAAAAGCTGGTCGAGAACGGGTTGACCGAAGAGCAGTTCGAACTGACGCGAAAGTTCCTCCGCAAGTACGTTCTTCACTTCGCTCCCACGACGATGGACCGTCTCGGCTATGCCATCGACGACGTATTCTATAATATCGGGGAGAGCCACCTCGAGAAGTTTCGCCGCATGATGGAGGAACTGACCCTGGAAGACGTGAACACTGCAATCCGCAAGCATCTTCATTACAAGGGATTGAAAGTCGTTTTCGTCACGAAGGACGCCGAGAGGCTATTCGACCAGCTCCAGTCGAACGAGCCGAGTCCTATCGAGTACACCTCACCCAAGCCGGAGGATATCCTCCGCGAGGACGAGGAAATCATGCACTACGAGATCATGATTCCCCCGCACAAGATTCACATCGTGCCGGTGGAGGAAATGTTTCAGAAATAGATTGCTGATTAAGCAGTTCGGTAAAACGGTGGACGAAACGTCCGCCGTTTTTTGTTGCAGGAGAATACGCTCAGTCCCATTTCGTGGCGTCGAAGGCCGCCCAGATGAGCAACGCGGTCATTCCGACCACGATGACGAAGCCGAGAATGGTCAGGAGAAGAGTCTCCAGGGCGGATTCGCGCCGACTGCCGAAGGAAAGAATATCGGAATAGCTCACGGTGGTGTCGCGCATGCCTGAAGATACGGCGTCGTTTTCATACAGTGTTCCCTGCACGCCTTCCATGGAAAGCCGCCACATTCCGGAAGCAAACGTTACCTCGCCCCGCGGTGTGGCCAGGCTGAGTCCCGGGGAAATGGAGTGGGGGGGACCCTGTTGCACGGGCGCCGAAGCGTAGCGAACGACCCCGCAACCTGGCAGGATGGCCAGCGTCAACGCGATAGCCCCGATCACTAGCAGTGACAATTTCCGTGTGATCATCTTCATGGAAAGCAAAATACATTTTGTGGTAATGAAATGCACCACCGGATAACGATGGGGATAACTTTTTACCCGCCCGGGTTGCGCATTTTTTCCCCGGGAGAATCCTCGTATCTTTAAAGACAGTGCGTTACTAAAGGGATACCGTTCGTCCGGGAACGGCTTACCTGAACGGCATTGCGCTGATGACAAGCACGTGCGACGTGTTTACCTGTTCATTAAGACAACTTCACGTATCACGGTTTTTCGAAAAAACATGGCTATTATTTACCACGTGTACCACGAGTATCCGCAGCAATTCAAGATTGCCAAGATCGTGGAAGAAATCCGCAACGGCGCGGTTGTGCTCTATCCCACGGATACTGTCTATGCGATCGGGTGCGACCTGCGCAATCGACAGGGAATCAATCGCATCCGGCAAATCAAGCGCATGGATGCCCGGAAACAATTGTCCTTCCTCTGCGATTCCATGAGCAACATCGCGGAATATGCCCACGTCAGCGACCGCGCGTACCGGATCATCCGCCGTCTCATACCCGGTCCTTACACCTTCCTGCTTCCTGCTTCCAAGTCAGTGCCGCGCATCGTCCAGGATTCTAAAAAGAAAACCACGGGTATCCGGGTCCCCGACAACGCCATCTGCAATGCCATCCTGGAGGAGCTGGGCTCTCCGCTCATTTCCACCTCCGCCCGCCTGCTCGACGGGAAAGAACCGGAGATGATCGACGAACTGTTCGAGCAAATGGAAAAACTCGTGGACGTGATCGTTGACGACGATCAGCGCCTGCGAAAGATCTATTCAACCATTATAGACATGACCGGTCCCGACTTCACTATCGTACGGGAGGGACAGGGGATGGAAAAAGCGCTTCAGTACGTACACTGAGATTCGCAGATACATTCTTGGTAAAAGTCGTGGAGAGCAAAGAGAACTGACATGTCGCGATTCATGAAACTGGTCACCATTCTGGCCGGAGTCGGAGGAACCATCCTGCTTCTGGTCGCCGTTTTTACATCCAACGACGCGGTGTATGAGCAGCGGTTCAAACCGCTTCCCGGTCCCGACACGCGGGAGGATACGCTTCGTTACTGGATGGACGACCGCATGAACTACCGCCTGCCCTTCAGCCGCTACCTGGCCGCCAGACGAATCGAAGCCACGAAGCGCATGGCGCGGGAAGACCCCGCGCTCTCCGCTCTCGCCCGCGAGGTTGCCGACTCATTGCAGGCCCGCCTGGACAGGTATCCACCGAAGTAATATCTATACCGAATTCATAATCCATGCGTCCTCGTGCGATCAAATCGAGGTTGTTCCAACGCGTTTATGCCCCGGAAATCGGAGCGGTTCGCTATTTTCAGTCTGAAGTAAATGATCGATACGACGACAAGTGCAATCGATATCCACTGGCCGGTGGTGAACAGGAATACTTTTTCCTTCAATTCGAGAACACCGACGAAGAATCGTTCGAAGCCGGTAAGGATGAGAAGGAAAGCGAAGAATATCCTGCCGTCATACTCACGGTAATCGTAAATCAAAACGATACCCAGGGATACCATTACCAACGCATCGAATAGCAGTTTTGGCTGATCGTAGTACATGGATTCAGTTCATTTATTCAGGGATTTTTTATCTGAAAAATGATAAATGCTGTCTAATCTTCTATAGCGATCCGTCAGCCTGTCCAGCCATCTGAACTTGACGTACATATCGCGACCGGTAAAGTCGTTCCTGGTTTGCGGAACGAAGACAGGATCGAATCGTATCCTGTATTTCCCGTTCAAAAGCGAAGAATCACTCGTGCTCCATCTGTCTCCGTATATGGCGTTTGGATAATGCACAATTACATGCTGTATAACGGTAAAATACTTATCACAAGGCAATATAGTAATGCTGTCCAATTTTGCTTGGACGTTGCCATTATCCGCATCTATCAATTCAACGTAAAAGATCAACGAGTCGCGTATGTTGAATTCCGTGGTGTCTTCAACGAGAGTTCTTTCAGTTGAATGGCTGTTGAATTGCGGGAATCTGAAAAGGAACTGTTTTTTGTAGTAATAGATGGTGTCGCCGTCATGTAATTTGAAAGGTTTTGTCTGTATCGGGTTAATGAAATCGAAGCTGTTTTCCTCGTACACGGGCAAGGGACTCGTGGCCGGGCTGCTTCTTGACGGATGATCAAAAAACATATCCACGGAATC
>JAJRXL010000127.1 GCA_024276335.1 Bacteroidota bacterium | reverse complement strand
GTTACCGTTGGCATGGATGATTTTGCCCAGAAGCTGCTGGGCAAACCGTCAACTCTTGTTTTGCCCCGGATCGGCGAAGTACTCGACCAGGCCAAAAGCGGTTGGAAGGTGGAAGTCGACGGCAAGACCATAGAAATGCTTTCGCCGGTCCGGGGCGAGGTCGTTGCCGTGAACGAAGAGGTAGCAAAGCACCCGGATATCATCAACACCGATCCGTACCGGAAGGGATGGTTGCTCAAACTGAGAGACCGGCGATTGAGCGCGGATTTGAAGAACCTGCTGTCCGGGCGACTCGCGCGGGCGTGGATGGAAGACGTCGAGGGCGCTTTGCGCGATCGAATATACGGCGACCTCAGTACGGTATTGCCGGACGGCGGTGTCCCCGTCTCCGGCATTGCGCGAAGCCTTGACCCGGAAAACTGGGACGAAGTGGCGAAGGAGTTTCTTCTCACTGATTAGAAGTCGGAAAACCAACATGGCTCGTCACAACAGGCACGGATGTATTTGGGAAAGCATTTACGGAAGACCGAACGAATATTGCAGGCTGTTCGGATTCGATTGCGCGAGGTGCGAGTTTTACTCCAACCAGTGCAGGAACGGACAGGAGAAGGCTCGATCGTTCGAACTGCCCGCTTCCTACTGGTTGAGCCGCGAGCATCTCTGGATCGCGCCGGGCCCGGACCGGACGGGACTGGTCGGCATCGATCATTTCCTGTCCGAATCGCTCCGGCACGTGCGGAGTATTATCCGGCCCTGTCCGAATACACGCCTCCAGGCAGGGAAACACTGCGTCTGGCTGTTCGATATTCTCGGGACCATCTCGTTGCGGGCGCCTGTCGGAGGCGTGGTCGTGCGAAGCAACTGGGACCTGGTTCGGCAACCGATACTGATCCTGACACATCCATACGGTCTCGGATGGTTGCTCGAAGTCCGAATGGACGGATTCTGGCAAGAAGGACTCCTGAAGGGAGCAAAGGCAAACGCGTTCATTCAACGGAGCAGGGACATGCTGCAAGACAAGGTCGTTTCCGTGCAGGCCAAGAGCGCCACGGGCATGGTGGCCACCGACGGCGGGCGCCTGGCGCTGGACTCAATCCTCCGGACCATGCCCGATACCTACCTGCGGTTCCTGGCGGAAACGATAGCGGCAGGCCGAGTAATGTCCACGTAAAACTTCCCGGCCGGAAAGCTTGCCTGTATCAAAGAAATTTGTTACCGTACCTCGACGAAGCCTCGCAGCACCGGGCCTGTGTATGAACTCATGCAGGAGGGCCACCATGCGATTCACCCGCCGATTGAGCATTCGACTCTTCATCCTTCTTTCGATGTCGATGGCCGTGGTTTTCGGCATTTTCCTGATTCTCACCCTTCACTTTCAGAAAAAGTATTTGCTCGAATCCGCTACCGCCGGCAGCGCACGGACAAGCGACCTGGTCGTGAGCGCTCTCCGCCACAGCATGCTCGAAAACAACCGGAGGGAAATATTTCACACGATCATGACCATCGGTCGGGAAAAGGAAGTCCGGGGTGTGAGAATCATCAACAAACTGGGCACGATCATGTTTTCCTCTTCCACGAAAGAAATCGGAACGACGGTCAACATGTCCGCGGAAGCATGCATCCTGTGCCACAAGAACAACCTGCCTATCTCGGAGGTCACGGATTTCGGGCGTACCCGTATTTTTACTTCGCCGAGCAACGAACCCATCCTGGGTATCATCAGTCCCATCCGCAACGCACCCGAATGCAGCAACGCGGACTGCCACGCCCACGATCCGTCCACGACCATCCTTGGTATCCTGGACTTGAAGATGTCGCTCGAACGGACAAATTACTACTTGTCGCAGACGCGCGTACGAAGCATCGTCTACGAGATCGCTGCCATCCTGCTGATCGCGCTCCTCTTCGGCGTGTTTATTTTCTCCATGGTGGAGAAACCCATCAAGGAACTCACGAAGGGCACCGTGGAGATATCGAAAGGAAACCTCGATTACCGTATCGATATCCGGCGCAGCGACGAGGTCGGCCAGCTCGCGCAGTCTTTCAACCTGATGACGAAACAACTGAAAGAAGCGAAAGAGGAAATCACCGAGCTCAATCGGTCCCTGGAACGGCGGGTGGAACAGAAAACCCGCCAGCTCCGCCAGGCCGAGGCGCACATGCGGGAGATCGATAAATTGGCCTCGCTCGGGAAGCTCGCCGCCAGCGTCGCCCACGAGTTGAATAATCCCCTGGCAGGCATTCTTACGTACAGCAAGCTCATGGAGCGGAAGCTCGCGGGGAAACGGGAAATCATCGATTCGGAAATTTTCCGCGTGCTCAACATCATCCAGGACGAGACGTCCCGGTGCGGCCAGATCGTGAAAGACCTGCTCCTTTTCGCGCGGCGGGAAGGCGACGCCTTTACCGAGACCTCGCTTCACGAGGTCATCGAGAAGAGCCTCAAGATCGTGTGGCACAAGATCGAGCTCCAGGAAATCCAGGTGGTAAAAAACCTGAATCTTGATAACGACCGCCTGCAATGCGATCCTGCCCAGCTCCGCCAGGCGTTGATAGCTCTCCTGATTAATGCCATCGAGGCCATACCCGGCCAGGGCACCATCACGATCGAAACCGAAGCATTCGACGAAAACGACATCGCTCTTCGAATAAGGGACACCGGCGTGGGAATACCGGAGGAAGTCCGAGACCGTATCTTCGAACCGTTTTTTTCAACCAAGGAAGAAAGTAAAGGGGTCGGTTTGGGACTCTCGGTCGTATTCGGAATTGTCCGACGTCACCATGGAAACGTTACGATATCCTCCGAACCGGGGGAAGGCACGACGATCCGGATCACGCTTCCCCGTTTCCAGCCGGGAAACACGCCGCGTTCCCGGGAAACCTGACGACGATCCCGGGGCCGTGGTACGGGTTCATTCAACGCCACGACACATGATACAACACTATAAAATGATCAGAACGAGGAACACATCTCTTCACAACTATGCGACGATAGACAATGGCACCCAATGATGTTTCAATCCTGGTCGTGGACGATGAGCGCGCCGTCCGCGACAGCCTGTCCGGTTGGTTCACCGAAGACGGATACGAGGTTGACACGGCCGTCGATGCCCAGGAAGCCATGACGAAGTTACAACAGCGATCCTTTGACCTCGTGCTCCTGGACATCAAGCTTCCCGGCATGGATGGCATGGAGTTGCAGCAGCGGATCAGGGATGTCGATCCGGAATTGCCCGTCATCATGATCACGGCTTATGCCAGTATCGAAACGGCGGTGAAGGCGCTCAAGGCGGGGGCGTTCGACTACGTCACCAAGCCTTTCGACCCGGACAGCCTGAGCAGGTTGGTGCGCAACGCCATCCGCCAGAAGCAACTTGCCCGGGAAAACGTGCGCCTCCGGGAGAAGATCACGGATCTCACCGCCAGCGACCAGCTCATCGGTGAAAGCGAGGTCATGCAAAAAGTGCGGGAGTTGATCAAAACCGTCGCTGCCACGGACTCCACCGTTGTCATACACGGCGAGAGCGGCACAGGCAAGGAACTGGTGGCCCGCGCTATCCACCACAACAGCGACCGGCGCTACTTTCCCATCGTTGACGTGAACTGCGGAGCCCTGGCCGAGTCGATCCTGGAAAGCGAGTTGTTCGGCCACTAGAAAGGCGCGTTCACCGGCGCCCACCAGACGCGAAAAGGAAAACTGGAGATCGCCGACGGTGGCACGCTCTTCCTGGACGAAATCGCCAGCATCAGCATGAAGATGCAGGTCGAACTCCTGCGCGTCCTGGAGACGAAGCAGTTCACGCGGGTAGGAGGCAACAAAATCATCACGTCCGATTTTCGGGTCATTTGCGCCACCAACCGGAATCTGGAAGCGGCAGTGGCGGAAGGGACGTTCCGCGAAGACCTGTACTATCGCATCAACGTGTTTTCGATTTACCTGCCGCCTCTCCGGGAGCGACGCAGCGATATTCCGCTCCTGGCCAATCACTTCCTGAAGAACTACGCCCTGGCCATGAACAAGCCGATGCGGGAAATCTCGCCCGAGGCGCTGGACATCCTGGTGCGATACGACTGGCCGGGCAACGTGCGCGAACTCGAGAACGCGATCGAGCGGGCCATGGTCGTCGGAACGCCTCCCGCAATCAGGCCGGAGGATTTGCCCATGTCGCTCGAGCGATCCGTATCGAGCGACAGTG
>JAJRXL010000126.1 GCA_024276335.1 Bacteroidota bacterium | reverse complement strand
TAGGTTCCGATCTTATTGGCCGTGTCCCCGTTCCTCGCGATGCGGTCGGCGCCGGTGATGACCGCCGTGACGGGAAATGTGCGCATGACATGCGGGGCCGCTCCGTCCACGATCAACCGGTGCGGGATGCTGCGTAGCTGCAGTTCCCATACCGTCAGGCGAGCGCCTTGCAGCAACGGCCGCGTTTCATCAACAAATACTTCCACGGGAATGTTCTCTTCGCGCGCCCGGAACACGATGCTCAACGCCGTTCCACCAGTGGCGGCAAGGGCTCCCGTGTTGCAATGGGTGAGAACAATGCCCCCTTCCCCGAGCAGGGGCAAACCGTATCGACCAATGGCGTCGCATCGATTTTGATCATCCTCGTGCACGTGCAACGCCAGGTCCAGCATGCGGTCGGGAATCTCGCCGGGCGGAGCTTGATCGAGCACCCGTCGCACTTGCTCCAGCGCCCAAAAGAGATTCACGGCCGTGGGACGCGACGAAGCGAATGCCCGAAACGCTATCTCCAGGCCATCCCCGCAATCCTCCGTCCCGCAGCACTCCTTTGCCGCCAGGGCCATTCCATACGCGGCGGCAATACCGATCAAGGGAGCGCCACGAATTTCCAGCCGCTTGATCGCTTCCACGATTTTCCTGTAGTCCGTCGTTTCATGAACGACGATCTCGAACGGAAGACGCGCCTGGTCCAGGAAACGAACCGCGCCTTCGTTCCATCGAAGAACATCATCCCAGTCAAATGCCTTCGTCATGGCCGGGATCAGGAAGACACATGCGACAGGTTTTTGAATTCGCGGAACCGGTCCTGTATGCTGAGATACGAGAGATCGCGGATACCGTCGATACCGAATTCTTCCACGCAAAACGAAGCGAGCGTACTGGCGTATATGACCGCCCGCTTCAGGTTCTCGTCCGACACGTCGTCGGTGCGGGCCAGCCATCCGATGAAGCCGCCCGCGAACGTGTCCCCGGCCCCGGTGGGATCCTGGATATTCTCCAGGGGATAGGCGGGAGCGAAGAAGATCGTCTCCTTGGTCGCCAGCAAAGCGCCGTGCTCACCCTTCTTGATGATGACGAACCGCGGTCCCATCTCCAGGATGGCGTTGGCGGCAATGATGAGGTTCGGATTGCTTGCAAGCATCCGCGCCTCCGAGTCGTTGATGAGCAATCCATCCACCAGCTTCAGGATCTCCGCCACGTCGTCCGGCTTCCCCTCGATCCAGTAATTCATCGTATCGCAGATCACCAGCCGCGGCTTGTCTATTTGCAGGAGCACTTTTTTCTGCAGAACGGGATCAATGTTCCCGAGGCACACGTACATGGAGCGCTTGTAGGAATCCGGTATAACGGGATCGAAATTCTCGAACACGCCCAGCTCCGTGAACAAGGTATCGCGCATGTTCAAGTCATAGTGATACCGCCCGCCCCAGCGAAAAGTCTTCCCGCCCTCGATGACACGCAAGCCTTCGATATCGATCATTTTCACATCGAGCAGATCGATGTATTCTTGCGGGAAATCATCCCCCACTACACCCACCACCCGCACCGGCTTCGTGAAGTAGTTGGCGGCAAGAGCGATGTACACCGCCGAGCCGCCCACGGCGTTGTCCTTCTTGCCGAAGGGGGTTTCGATGTTATCCAGAGCGACCGAACCGACTACGAGAATGCTCATGAAATACTCCTTTTACACTACGATTGAGAGTCGTTGTTTCGACATGTGAGAAAACCCGGTTTTTCATTGCGCCGCATGCTTGAGGATCTCAAGCATCTGGTCGTGGATCAGGCCGTTGCTGGCTACCCACTGCGGGACATCCAGCCGATGCGGATTCCCTTCGAAGTCCGAGGTTCTGCCACCCGCTTCCCGGACCAGCACGGCTCCCGCTGCGAGGTCCCACGGATTCAACCATACTTCCCAGAAGCCGTCGAATCGCCCGCAGGCGACGAAGGCGCAGTCCAGGGCCGCGCTCCCGAGTCGACGTATTCCCCGGGCGTTCATCAGGAATGCCTGGAACCGCTCGACCATGTGATCGGGATTATCTTTGACGTTGTAAGGAAATCCCGTGACCAGGAGACTCCGGGAAAGTTCCGCGGTGGAGGAGACAACGATGCGGTTGCCGTTCAGGAACGCTCCTCCTCCGGTTTCCGCCGTAAACATCTCGCTCGAGACCGGGTTGTACACGACGCCCGCAACCAGCTCCCCCCGGTACTCCAGTCCGATAGAAACCGAAAAGAGCGGCAGACCGTGGGCATAGTTCGTGGTGCCGTCCAGGGGATCGATGATCCAGCGGTAATCCGACGCCCTCTGAACCGTACCGCCTTCCTCGGCAAGAAAGGAGTGGTCAGGGTACCGCGCGGCAATGATTTCGATGATCCGTTGCTCGGATTCCTTGTCGGCTTCCGTTACCAGGTTTAATTCCTGTCCGTCTTTGATCTCGATATGCCGGACGTTCCCCAGGTGCTGAAGGAGAACCTTTCCGGCTTCCCGCGCCGCTTCTTTGGCAATGTCAATCATGAATTACCCGGTATTGAGTGCTGATGCAATGTCATAATGCGTAACATTTAAGGTAGAAAGAAGCTGCCGAATTTCAAATCACGAAAAAGGGACATGGCGGGTAATTGCCTGCGAGAAGCAAGTTCTTTACTTTTCCGCATTGTAACATCGCATGCCGGGGATGCGAGACACAACGTGAAAGGTTGTTTTACCAAAAAATGGGAATGTCATGAATATTGGAATCCTGACGGGGGGCGGTGATTGCCCTGGGTTGAACGCCGTGATCCGCGCCGTAGTCCGTCGTGGTCTGCACACCGGCCATGTCGTAACCGGATTTGAACAAGGCTGGCAGGGTGTGTACGAGAACCGGACCGTGATGCTGGGACGGGACGAGGTGGCGGGGATACTCCACCGTGGAGGCACGATCCTGGGCACATCCCGGTTCAATCCGTTTGCGAAAGAAGGCGGGGAGGAACGGATTCGCCGATCGCTGAACGACAACGCTATTGACGCCTTGATCGTCGTGGGCGGCGAGGACACGCTCGGTGTCGCGCAACGCCTTCACGAGGGCGGCATCAACGTCATCGGCGTGCCGAAAACGATTGACAACGATCTCAACGGAACCGACGTCACGTTCGGGTTCGATACCGCCATAAACATCGCGATGGAAGCAATCGACCGCCTGCATACAACGGCGGAAAGCCACCACCGTGTCATCGTGGTGGAAGTGATGGGCCGCCATTCGGGATGGATCGCGTTCTATGCGGGCATTTCCGGCGGCGCCGACGTCATCCTTATACCGGAGCACCCTTTCAGCATTGAAAAGGTCTGCAACGCCTTGCGTCGCAGACACGAGTCCGGGCGGACGTTCAGTATAGTCGTCGTCTCGGAGGGCGCCAAGTTCATGACCGGCGAACCCGGCGACCAGGACGGGAGCTACATCCTCTCGAGCATGAAGAAGGACGCCTTCGGCCACGTCCGCCTCGGTGGGATCGGGAGCATGCTGGCTGCCGAGATCGAGAAGCGCCTTGATTACGAAACCCGCGCCACCGTCCTGGGTCACGTCCAGCGTGGCGGCACTCCAACCGCAGCCGACCGCATGCTCGGCACCAGGTTTGGCATTGCCGCCGTCGAGTTTGCCGAGCAGGAGAAGTTCGGCTTCATGGTCGCCTTGCAGGGCAACGCTCTCGTGCCGGTTTCGATCTCCGAGGCGGTGGGCAAATTGAAAACCGTCCCCGACGACCTGTACAAGATCGTGGAATCGTTCGTGGCATGAACGCGCGGAACTGGCATTCTCCGAAGGATTGCACCATCACGGCGCATCAACCGGCGGGTTTCTCCCGCGTACATCTCGACAATCCGACAGGTTGAGATCGCATGGCTTCGCAATCCGCCCTCGAAACGCTGCACCGGCGTTTGAAAGAACTTGAACGCGAACATGGCCGGAGTTCCGATTACCTTGTCCCCGGCCTGTGGACGGAAGATTCGCGCGGGCAAAGTATCGTTGCGGTGAATCCGTTTCGGTTTTATCGAACTTGTATTGAAACCATTCTGTTCGGAAAAGACCGCACGCCGGAAACAAGAGCGGATGGCGGTGAATGGAGCCGGGAGGCGATCGTGTACAATATGTTCATCCGCCACACTGCCGCTTTCGATCATAACGGGGACGAGCGCGTTTCGGTAGAAGCATCTCGTGAAGGCTTGCGCGAAACCGGCACGTTCCTGAAAGCGATTGCGCTCCTGCCCTACATCTCCCGTCTCAAGTGCGACACCGTTCACCTCCTCCCCGTCGCTTCCATCGGCAGGGATGGCAGGAAAGGCTCCCTCGGTTCACCGTTCGCGGTCAGGAACCCGTACACGCTGGAAGAAACCCTCTCCGAGCCTGTGCTGGACCTGGACGTCGACACGCAGTTCGCAGCGTTCGTGGAAGCGGTGCACCGCATGGGCATGCGCGTCGTCCTCGAGTTCGTGTTGCGCACGGCGGCGAAAGATTCCGACTGGATTCCCGGGCACCCGGAATGGTTTTACTGGATTCGCGACGATATCCCCGATCGCGATCCGGGCGAAATGGATCCGAGGAAATTCGGACCACCCCTTTTCGACGAGAAGGAAATCGGGACCATCACGGAACGTGTTTCGAATCACGACTTCGACGACCTGCCGGAACCGCCTCCCGTTTACCGTGACATGTTCGGACCGATCCCGGTCAAAGTGGAAAAGAGCAACGGGCGTTACATAGGGTTCGGTCCTGGCGGCGAACGTCTTCGCATTCCCGGCGCTTTCGCGGACTGGCCGCCCATGGACGTGCAGCCACCGTGGACCGACGTGACGTACCTGCGCCTTTACGACGCACCCGGGTTCAACTACATGGCTTACAACACGCTGCGCATGTATGCCGGGAAACTGGCCCGAAAGGAACACGTGGTCGAGGACTTGTGGGAAAAAATCCTCGGCATCATCCCGCACTACCAGAAGGCTTTTGCGATTGACGGCGTTATGATCGACATGGGGCACGCCATGCCGGGTGCCTTGAAAACGCGTCTCGTCGAATTAACGCGAAGCATTAATCCATCCTTTGCGCTGTGGGAGGAGAGTTTCGATCTCGACGAACAGTCGCAATTCGAGGGGAGCAACCTGGCGGTTGGAGGCCTGTGGAAAGTCCAGCACTCACCGCGAGAACTGCGGCAATTCCTGGAACGGCTTGCTTCGAGAGGAACGCCTTTACCTTTTTTCGGCACGCCGGAAACCCACAACACACACCGGGCCGCGGCGAGAAACGGCGGCATTCGATTTTCCCGGTTGTGCTGGATCATGAATTGCTTCTTACCCGGCGTTCCTTTCATCCATCAGGGATTTGAACTGGGAGCCACGTTACCAGTCAATACCGGCCTGGATTTTACATCGGAAGAACTTGATCGGTTTCCCGCCTCGATCCTCCCTTTGTACAGCGAAGCGCAGCTCCCGTGGGGATCCACCGAGACCTTACTGGAAACGATTCCCGCCATACTCGAGCTGAGGAATCATTTCAGTAATGCAATCCAGGATACCTCTTCCCAAAGTTTCGGTATCCTGCCAACTTCCCACGAGAAGCTCATTGCCTTTCAGCGCACCGCGAAAGACCGGAAGCGGTATGTACTGATAGTATGTAACCTTGATTTTGATCGTGTCGTGGAAGGCGAGGTGCATTTGTCCGCTGATACCGAGGACGTAGAATCTGTGCTGACCGGGGAGAAGTTCGCGACCCCGCGTGGAATCTTGCGATACCGTTTTCAACAGGGCGAAGGACTCATCTGCAAGTACTGATGGTCCTTCGCACGTAACCTGTTGTTCCCTCTTATAATTGTTTTTCCAGGCGCCTGATATTGCGTTGGATCTCTTTCTTTTCAGCGCGGGAAAGATCGAGCGACAGGCAACCCAGGTACTCGTCAATCGCCTGTTGCACAAGTCCCAGGCGCTCAAAGGCCCGGGCAACCAACCTGCGCGCAGCCAGAGGATTCCGCAAGCCGTAACGGTGCAACGTGGATTTGACGGCAAGGATTGTCGTCTCGTAGTATTTATGCCGGAAAAGCGCGCGTGCCCCTTCCAGGCGCATGATACCAACTTCGGAATATGTAACCGGAAATGAGGAACTCCCCCGACGGCTGCCATGCATCACGGTTGGCGTTGCGTTTCCGGTGGACGGCCGCGAATCGGGCAAGCCACGGATTTCCTCCATCGCGAGTTTCAAGAGTAAATCGTTGCGCGAGAGATGCCGAATATCACCGACGTCGATAATTGCAAACGCCGGTAACGAAAACATGGATAAGCCGACTTTCAATGTTACCTCGGCATCTTCACCGGTACGTATGGTATCTTCCGGTTTCAAGACGTCGCCGACACGCAACGTCGTCCATTGCTCGGACATTCCCCGCCGCACCTCCGCGTATCCTTTTATCGAGACCACGGTCACCATGTTCGCGTGCAGGAGGGGGGCCAGAAGAAAAAGAAAGACAATCGCATAATACATTCGTGGTTTCATGGTATCATCCCTTCACGTTTCAATACATATTCCGAATTCACGAGAGCGTTTCGTGCATTAATAGACATCAACGATTTTAACGGTTCCGCGCAATTGACCAAGCATGAGCTCCACGTCGTGATAATACTCGAGGGCGCCCTGCTCCCAGGCCGCGTCAAATCCCTTTGTAATCAACGTGGGTTCAATCGGGATCCACAGGGTTTCCCGGTTCGTGGAATTACGCCGTACCACGAGCTTTCGCTCGTTGCTGGTGAGAGATGACCAGACATAGGCAGGCAGTTTCGTGTCCACAAGCAGGTAAATGTGTGCATTGTCCCCGTTCTCGTCCACCGAATCGTATCGCACGTCAACGAAGGCGGTTTCAAAGCCGAGGCTGTTCATCAAAGCGGAGTAGCACACGGTCAGGTCGTCGTAATCACCGCCCCGCAGATCAAGAGTTTCCGAGGGATACTGCACGCGATCGAATTCTTCCAGGCTGGTGAACGTTTTCTCGTCGGCATAGTAGGAAAGAAGGTTCGCCAGGCGATTGAACACGAGGCGGGCTTTTTCCAACGGTTGGCGTTCCGGCGAAAGCGATTCCAGGAAGTCGATATTCTCGTACAGGGCTTTTCGTGCAAACGCCTTGACACGCGGTTCGTCCGGGGTCACGAAATATTTCAGCATGAGCGGATCACCGTTCCAGAAATTCCGGCCCAGGATCAAGACTTTCTTGTATTCGATATCCGTGTAATCATTCACTTCCGCATCCATAACGCCAATGCGGGCATCTCGAAAGGATTCATTATGAACCGCGAGGATGTTTTCGTTGAACTCGGCCGTGAACGGGATATCCCGGATTTCATGCGGATTCAGATAGAACTGGCTTGTATTCGTCGGACTGCTCATGAGTTTGGGAACAAAGAACGACAAGCGCGCCGATACAGTCTTGTCGGTCGTGTTTCGAACCCTGGCATACCCGAGCGGACGCATGGCATGGACCCGGTAATTGACCGGGAACACCATGCTGAAAAACTGGACGTCTTCAATTTTGACAAGCGGTTCATAACCGCTGTGATATGCATACGTGACCGAAAAGGCGAGCTGGCTCGTCGCGTACGCATTCCAATACAACGAGGACAGCGGTTCGAAACTGCCGGGCAGAATGCCGTTCGACGGTGCCCGGGCACCAAGTAACAGCAGGTATGCCGCATCGAATCTTACCGGGTTCAGGAAATACCCCAGGCCGATCGAGAGTGCCTCGACGGGATTCGATGATGTAGTAAGCCAAATCCCTTGCCGCACCGTGAAATCCGACACGCTAAAGACATTCTCCCACTCATATCCCAATACCGCGGCGAAACGGGAATTCACCTCAGCGGCTACCGTGAGCTTTTCGGACAAATCATACGCGCCTCCCAGTCGAACGATTTTTTCGGGTCGATACTCGAACCGGCGATAATGATCCGGAAAGTATGCTTCCCGGAGAGCCAGCATGTTATCAATCAGTGCACCAATCTTGAGCGACGAATTCACGTTATAGTCGAATCCCAGGTTAAAACTCCACAACGACGCGCGATACGATACGGGGTTTCCCGCCGCCGCCTGGTCCCCTGAACGGGACGTGTGAAGGTACTCTTCAATCCATCTTCCACTGATACCAACCGCTACTTCATCGGACAGGTGATGCGCGAACCCGATCCTGAAACGATCCCGGAATTCAAGCGCAGAAGGATCGTGCCACGCCCCAGCGGGCTCCGGACGCATTGCCGTGTTGTCGAACCGCAGAAGGAATTCTTGGGATGGCGTGTATGAAAGGGCACCAACCTGGTTCTCCCCGAATCTGTACGCGACGCCTACCATGCCGAATCCGAAGGCATCCCCATTATCGAACGATCCAACCGCAGAACTCGTGAACTCCAAATGACCCACACTCAATAAACCAACGGGGTTACTGTACAATGATGACACGTATGCCGGGTTCGCCGTCTCTGTACCGAGAGCGATTCCCCGCACCGAATAAATCGTTTGCGAAAACGACGGGTGCCAGCATAGAAATACGAGGGCAGGTAACAGAATATATCGTACCATAGAATCAGACGCGTTGAGATCCTTTCATCTGTTTCCACAAAATCTACCTGCCCCCTTTGAAATAGTCAAGTTATTTCCGAGAAAAAAGAATGCCCTGCTGAGTAACCGCCATGTTTCTGAAACGACCGCTCTCAAATCGCCCAGCAAACATTAACAGTATCTCACGCAGAACACTCTCTTTCCCTTCTCACCGTGTGCCCAGGTAACCGTGTATCCTGGACACGTTATGAAGTACAAGGACTGTGCCACGTAATAATGCCCGAGCTTTGCTTCAAAAAGGCCTTTCATACAAAGATAAAGCGGGGGGAAGGGGGATAGAAGTGAGGGGATGCGTATTATCCACGCTTAGGAGCATGTCGCCATTAGTACAGAATCGAACCGGCCGAAGCACTATCTGATTGGAACAGTATCGAATCTGTAGCCCGTTTGACTTTCTGCAGAAGTTTAGGTGATTCTTTGACAATAAACGTATTTACCTGCTCAACGCCTTCGTGCACTGGCGCAACGATTTCACGCATCTGGCTGTTTTCACTGAAAAAGTAAAGAATGATTCCCAGCACAAGAATGACAATACAGAGCGCAAACACCAGTTTCAGCAATCGCTTCACGATCGAGACAATCAACCCGGTTACGAGAACAACGATGGCAATAAGATAGAGAGGATTGTTCAATATGTAATCCACAAAGTCCTGCACGCTTCGATTCCTTCCTCAGGTACAACGACATCAATGCAACTATCGTTACAAGATATTGATTTTCCTGGTAATCCATGATACGGATTCGAATAAGACCAACCAGACGAAACCTGTCGCGAAGCCGACCGCACCCCGTTTCAAAAGTTGGCAAGATAAATGTTGGATGTTGGAAGAAGGGTCCCCCTGACCTTCCGTCAACGCAGTTCAGCAGCCCACGAAACAGACGGGGAAAAAGGCGGTCGAACAACCGCCTTTTCTTTTTTTCGTCATGATTCGAATTAATCCCTCCCGAACTTGCTCACATAACACCCGTAATGTATTTTAAAGTGTTATCAACCACGGAAATATTTTTCGTGGTGATGGAATAACGTCCAGCATCTAGTACCTCGGACCTTATCTTTCCCTTGACTGTACCTTCTTTCCACCGGGACCAGACTATGATTCGTTTTGCTCCTTCTTTCGTATTCGCAGGGATTCTTCTCTGTGCAGTGTCAACCAGTTCCTCCCAAACCTGGACGTGGCAAAACCCCTTGCCGCATGGGAACGCCAATATGAGTATCCAGCGTCCGGAAAAGGATCATATCATTATTGTCGGGGAGTTCGGTATCATCATCCGCAGCACCGATGGGGGACTGACGTGGAGCATGTGC
Organism: Bacteroidota bacterium; assembly: GCA_024276335.1. Classification (GTDB taxonomy): domain Bacteria; phylum Bacteroidota; class Ignavibacteria; order SZUA-365; family JAADGX01; genus JAADGX01. The sequence goes on along the minus strand of JAJRXL010000126.1, from coordinate 1,434 downwards.
CAGAGCAACACGGACAAGACGTTCCACGATCAATCGTTCGTGGATGCGGAATACGGGTGGGCCTGCGGCAATGACGGCATCATTGCTCACACTACCGATGGCGGATTGACCTGGCATCGGCAGAAGTCGGATGTCAACAAACGGGTCTATGCCATCAACTTCTTCAACCGAAACGTCGGTTGGGCGGTAGGAGTCGGTGGAACGGTGCTGCATACGACGGACGGAGGACGGACATGGATCAACAAGTCCATTCCCAACCGCGATTTTCTGCGATCCATCTATTTCGACGACGACAAGCGGGGATGGATCATGGGTTGGAACGGTCTGATTCTCGAGACCACCAACGGGGGGGATTCCTGGATACGCATCGGTATGGATATTCCGGGCAGCCCGGAGTACATCTATTACGTCGATGAAAACATTCGCTTTATCTGCGGACAGAACGGCCTTCTGCTGAAAACGACCGACCGGGGCGAAACGTGGAAGAATATCGAGACGAGAACCATTGCAACATTTATTTCCATGTTCTTCGTCGATACCCGCACGGGTTGGGTCGTAGGAAAAGGCGGTGTCATCCTGAAAACAACGGATGGGGGAGAGAAATGGTACCGCGTTAACTCCGGGACGACGGAAGACCTCATGGACATTTCTTTTGAGGGTCTTACCGGCGTGGCCCTGGGCGTTGGCGGCACGATCCTTCGTTCCACCGATCTGGGCGAAACCTGGACTTCGGTAATCAAGGGAACGACGGAAACCCTCTACAATACAATTTTCGTCGATACGACTACTGGTTGGGTGGTGTCTCGACGAGGCGATATTCTCCGAACCCAGGATGGCGGCAATTCCTGGACAACCAGTCACGTCGATCAAAACTCTACGATTTACTCGATTGCCGTTTCGGATCGAAAGAACATCTGGGCCGCAGGCGACCTGGGTTACATCGTCCATTCGCGGGACGGCGGGGTTACCTGGACTGCACAAATGACCGGCAAGAACTGGCAGTGGAATTCCATCGACTTCGCGGACAACCGAACGGGAGGTGTTGTCGGAGAAGGTGGTCGCGTCGGTTGGACGACAGACGGAGGGCTGACATGGAGCATCAACACAGTTGCCCGGGGCTCAACCCTGTACAGCATCGAGGTCATAAATCCATCACATGCCGTCATCACGGGAGCTACTGGCAAGATTCTCGTAACCAGGGATGGCGGACAAACATGGAACGAGGCGCTCTCACCGACCAAGCACAATCTTTACGACGTCGAATTTTTCGATAATCAGCAAGGCTGGATTGTCGGGTACGGCGGAACTATCCTTCAGACCACGGACGGCGGCGAGTCGTGGCAGCAGCAGCGTTCGGGAATTTTTCTTCCCCTCCACGGTATCGATTTTTCCGACGCGATGAATGGCATCGTAGTGGGAAAAGATGGAACGGTC
>JAJRXL010000125.1 GCA_024276335.1 Bacteroidota bacterium | reverse complement strand
TGTCTTCATTCTTGATATACCTGTCGGATGAAGAGAAATTACACGGATATTATCATAAGGAAAATACTCGTGGAAACAATAGTAGCAAGATCATGCATCGAATTTTTTCCGTCCAATAACGTTGGAACGTTGGAAGGTTCTCCGGTATTCCGAACGATGTATTGGTGGATTTCCGGATTCACCTGCTACGACTTCGCCCTTCCCCGGAAGGGGCCACTGCGTGGCGACTCCGCTCAGGGCTACGGGAAACGCTCAGGGCTATGGGAAACGCTCAGGGCTACGGGAAAAGAGTTCATTGCTTCAAGACATCGCGTTAGTGAGCGGAGACGCCGCGGAGCGGAACCTTTGGGAAACTGCGGAATCGATTGAACAAAGGTCTGGATTCCCGCTTACGCGGGAATGACTGTCCGCGCAAAACAACAAATTAAAGTTAACAAGACACACGGACATTGAATCGTCGCCACCCGAAGACCGAAGTGTAGCCGCCGTGCCACCGGCCTGGTTTGTGTTGCGATTATCTTCCTTCTTTCCCAGATTATTCACGAGCGCCTGGAAGAGAAGGCCCTTTACAAGCAATTCAACTGAATGAATTCATGGATGTCATGACTTCCACTAACGATGATATCGAACAGGCGGGGATCTCTCCGGAAATAACAGAACACGGCTGGGGACGGATTGTGATCGAGGGAGATCGCGTTTACAAGGACGTCAAGCTGTTCCCCGGCGGCGCGCGGGAATGGGACTGGACGGAGACGGGAACAAGCCACTCGCCCGGCATCCAGGCCGCAGACGTGGAAGAGCTGCTCGAGCGCGGGGCACGGGTGATTATCCTGTCGAAAGGACGGCTCAACCGGTTGAGCGTCCAACCGGAGACCCTGTCGTTTCTCGAAGACCGACGCGTGGAGGTACACGTTTTGTCAACCGACCGCGCGGTGCGCCTGTACAACGAGATGCGCCGGGAGCATCCGGTGGGAGCGCTGATTCATTCGACCTGTTGAAACCATCCGGATGGAATTTGATTATGCTGAGAATTTCCATACTATGGCCTGTTAAAAGGTCGTCAGTACCTGTAACCATGCGCGTAATGTCAAAATCCTCGTCTTGAATTGAACTATGCTTATCGAGTGGTTTACAAGCTTCGGTCCCATCATGCAGGCGCTTTTCGCCACCATTTTCACCTGGTTCGTAACCGCGATGGGCGCGAGCGTCGTGTTCTTCTTCAAGTCCATCAACCGCAAATTCCTCGACGGCATGCTGGGATTCGCCGCCGGGGTCATGATCGCCGCCAGTTTCTGGTCCCTGCTCGCTCCTTCCATCGAGATGGCGGAGGAACTCGGAGACCCGGCGTGGCTGCCCGCCGTGGTCGGCTTCCTGTTGGGCGGAGTTTTCCTGCGCCTCGTGGACAAGATACTGCCTCACCTTCACATGGATTTTCCGATGGAAGAAGCCGAGGGCATCAAGACGTCGTGGCAGCGAAGCGTCCTATTGATCCTCGCCATAACCCTGCACAATATCCCGGAGGGACTGGCGGTCGGTGTGGCGTTCGGCGCCGTCGCCGCCGATCTGCCCGCAGCCTCGCTTTCCGGAGCCGTGGCGCTGGCCATCGGTATCGGGATCCAGAACTTTCCCGAGGGCGCCGCGGTGTCCGTTCCCCTGCGCCGGGAGGGATTTTCGCGCTTGAAGTGCTTCTGGTACGGACAGCTTTCCGGCATCGTGGAACCCATTGCGGGCGTGTTTGGAGCGGCTGCCGTTGTATTGATGCGCCCGATTCTTCCGTACGCTCTTTCCTTCGCGGCCGGCGCCATGATCTTCGTGGTGGTCGAGGAGCTGATACCGGAGTCGCAATTGCGAAAGAATACCGACATCGCCACCATGGGCGCCATGCTCGGCTTCGCCCTCATGATGGTGCTCGACGTGGCGCTGGGATGAGCGTCGCTCGTGCGAAACGTGACGGTTTCACGGGACGTCGCAATGACTTTATGGTAAGGACCTGACATGTACATTGGACACTATGCCGTCGGTTTCGCCTCGAAAAAAGTCGCGTCCCGGGTCTCGCGCGGCGGACCGGCAAAACGATTCTTCCGGGTGATTCTCATGGGTCCGGTTCCCGACATGTTTACTACATTGAATATCCCGTAACAGGTGAACCTGGAGGACACCGTAATGGCTAAACGATTTTTGGGACTGCTCCTCGCTTTCCTTTCATTCATGACTTTCGGCGCCTCTGCTCAAACCACCTGGCAAACAGGCCTGGGCATCGGTGTTTCCTTTCCATCGGGGGATTACGATGGCACTACTCTCGACTACTACAAAGGAACGGCATACGGGCTGTCCACGGGATACACGGGAAGCGTAAGGCTGAGAGCGCTCTTTAACGACTTCTCCATCACGACCGGCATTTCGTATTCCGCGTACGGCAACAGCGGCGAAAGCGAACCGGGCAAGGGCAGGATAGAACTCGCGCAATCCATCACGTCATTCGTGATAAGCCCGGAATATCACGTGCGCCTGCGCCGGTACCTCTTCCATCCCTACGCGGGGGTGAATCTCGGCCTACACATGTTCTCCGGGAAAGTGAAATTCAACGGCGTATCGCGCGTTTCCAGCGGGACTCATAACATGGAGACGGTAACCCGGATAGGGTTCGGCGCCAGGGGAGGGGTCATCATAAAAATGTGCTGTGAAATGTCGATCGATCTCGGAGTAACATATGACTTCCTCAACGCGGTCGGCAAATCCTGGAACGATCGAAATCCGAACAAGGATCAACGCCTCGATACGTACCTGTCGTTGAACGACGACCGCGATCCCGAATACATGCCCGAAAACCCTGACCATCCCGTGTCGTCCGCGCGATCCATCCAGGCCATGACTTTTTTCATCGCCTTCATGTTCGATTTATGAGGGATATCGTAACAGTGAGCGGAGTCGAACAGCGGATGTCTTTTTCTCTTCAACTTTTAACAAATGCACACGTGTAGTGTTTTTCTGAGATAGCTCTTCCGTGATCTATTACACCCATCCGGGAACTCGCCAATCAATGAAACATCCGGAATCGCTTTCCTCAAGCAGTTGTGCGACGAGCGCAGTAAGTTTCTGGTAATGGGATCCTTTCCAGTACACTTTGCTGCAACGGGAGCATTGCCGGAATTCGCGGAAATACTTTGCCGTCGCGGGGAGCAGGCGGTTACGAATTTTATCCTTCGAGACGGGTTGCAGCACACCGTTGCACGCCATGCACCGCGTAAACGGGACTAGGTTACGCCGGAGATCGAAGCGGTGGAGAACTTCCCGCGCCTGTTCTCTCGGGCAGATGGAACGTATCCAGTACCCGTGCGTGACGTCGCAGGCGCGGAGGAGCATCCGGCTGCGAGTGAGGATGATGCGCCGTTCCAGCCTGGCGATGCGCCTGATTTCCGGCGGTGACAATTCCCGGTCGAACGCGGTATCCAGGCCCAGCAGGCGCAACAGGCGGGCGAGTTTGCCAAGATGAACATCGACGACGAACGCGGGAGAACGCAGCGGCTTGGGTCGAAGCCTGGTTACCGGCGAGATGTCCAGGCTTTCGAAAGTGGGATACACCGCCACCCTGTCTCCATCTCGCAGCTTGTAGTCAAATCCCACCGACTCTCCGTTTACGATGATGAGATCGATTTCCACGTGGGGTACGCCGATTGCTTCAAGCGCATCCTTGACCGAAGGAGAGCCCGCGAAGGCATAGGGAAAGGTTGTCTTCCTTTTCGAGGTGGGGAGGAAATCGTTAAGCTCTTCGTACAACCGAAACCGGGCCTCGTGTCTTACCATGTCCCAATAGTACGAAATTCCGTCTCCCACCGGTAGATCGCTCTCTTCGGCCGATGGGTTTCGCTGCCTGCAATTGCCCGGAACAACGATATTTTCATACTTTGTCCCCAACTCGATGTGAGTTCCAGGTATGATTGGAAATTTCGTATCGGCATCACAAGGGAGAGAAACACATGAGCACGGGTGTACGTGGCCAGTGGAGTTCAAAGCTGGGCTTTATTCTTGCCGCGGCGGGTTCCGCCATCGGACTGGGAAATATCTGGCGTTTTCCATACGTAACGGGTGAGAACGGGGGTGCGGCTTTCGTGTTCGTGTACCTCGCCTGTGTTCTCGTTATCGGCGTGCCGTACATGTACGCGGAGCTTGCCCTCGGGCGCGCAGTCCAAAAAAATCCCGTGGGCGCGATCGACCGGCTTCGCCCCAACAGCTCCTGGATCCTGGTCGGCGTGCTGGGCGTGGTTACGGGGCTTTTCATCCTCTCCTATTACGCGGTCATCGCCGGGTGGACGTTCGGGTACATTTTCAAGATGGTGATCCCCAACTGGTTGACGTTCGGTGAGTTCGTTTCCCGGCCCGTGCTGGTAATCTTCCTGTACACGGTGTTCATGCTGCTGACGATATTCGTGGTGCACGGGGGAATCCGGGGCGGCATCGAGCGATGGACGACTATCCTCATGCCGGTCATGTTTTTCCTCCTGCTCGGCTTGATCGTGTACGTGAACTTCCTCCCCGGTTCAGGGAAAGGACTGGCATTTTACCTTGCGCCCGATTTTTCCAAGATCACGGGCAAGGTCATTCTCTCGGCCCTGGGGCAGGCATTTTTCTCGCTGAGCCTCGGCATGGGCCTGATGGTGACGTACGCGAGCTACATCTCGAAGGAAGACAACCTCGTTTCCTCCGGCCTGTTTGTTGCGCTGGCCGATACCGCCATCGCGATCATGGCAGGCCTGATCATCTTTCCGGCTCTTTTCGCCATGGGGCAGGATCCCGCGGCCGGCCCGGGACTCGTGTTCAACGTATTGCCCGCAGTGTTCGAGCACATGCCGGGAGGAACGGTGGTTGGAGTGGTGTTCTTTGTGCTCCTGTCCATTGCGGCACTCACGTCCACCATTTCCCTGCTCGAAGTACCCACCGCGTATCTCGTGGACAACCGCGGCACGGCAAGAAAAGTGGCGGTATGGATCGTAGGAATCCTCGTGTTCCTGCTCGGGCTTCCTTCCGCTCTTTCACAGGGCGCTGTGTCCTGGCTCAGTCAACCCATCGTGGGCGACATGGAATTCCTCTCCCTCATGGACTTTCTCTTTGGAAACATATCCCTGGCCGTGGGCGCCTTGTTTCTCTCGATATTCGTCGGCTGGGTGTGGGGCGCAACGAACGCCTCGGAAGAATTGGCGACAGGGAACCCGAAATTCAAAAAGTGGGCCCCTCTTTGGAGCTTCCTGATACGTTTCATTTGCCCGGCCAGCATTTTCATTATTCTGTTGAACCTGTTTAAATTTTTCTAGGTCACGGTACCAGGAAACACTCAAGTTCTTACAATAGGCCCGCACATCGTCTGTGTTTCGTCGAAGATTAAAGACGGTGGAAGGGTTGAAACGTTGGAACGTTAGAACGTTTTCCTTTGCCTCCTTCCACCTCCGCAAAGCTCCGGAGGACAGGAAGTGTCTTCTTTGTGTCCTTTGCGCCTTCTTTGCGTCCTTTGCGGTTAAACAAATGACGGAAGACCGATGACAGGGGACGGAAGACGAGGGGACAAGGAGACCGGGAGACAAGGAGATTTTCGATTCTCGTTTATTGCGTAGATGCGTATGAGCGTATATGGGTGGATGAGTAGATGGACTCTCGGATTTTGGATGTGTCGCTTGTTGTCGAAATCGAAATCGGGATCGGGA
>JAJRXL010000124.1 GCA_024276335.1 Bacteroidota bacterium | reverse complement strand
CGTCGGTCGCGCGATCGTTTCGCATCCACTCAGCTTCAACCGGAAAAATACCGCTAAGTGTCACCTTGCTGACAGCACGCGCATTCAATCGTTTTTACCTTGGGGACAGGATATCCGCAGCAATGCCGCCGCGGTATTAAACCAGGAAAGAACGTGAATATCGTTGAACTGTACATAGCACGTAACTGCGCCGCCTGTGCGAGGGCGGTGGAGAAAATCGAGACCCTGGAGGCATCATACACGAACGTACGGGTGCGCATCATTGCGCGCGACGATGATCCCGAAGAGTTCCGTAACAGCGGGATTTTCACTGTTCCCGCCCTCGTCGTTAACGGCGCACTGTTTTCGTACGGCGACTTCGAACTTGCCGATCTCCGCCATTTCCTCCGTCACCGCGACAACGGCCGGAATGGTCGCAACGGGAAATCGCGGACCGGAAGTTCATCGGGGATTTAGACCGGCGTTTGAAAACGCAAAGCCGGGTGCTGCGTCATTGCCAGGTATTGGAGCGTGCCTGGAGGTGAGCAGCGTCCGGTTTTTGCTGTTCCCCGCTTTCAATCAATCCCGCCGCCTCCTATATTGCCGGAGAGCAAAGCACGGAGGAGCACGACATGCCATACCAATTCATAGCCGTCCAGGATCGCGACAGCATCCGCACCGTGACCCTCAGCCGCCCGGAAAAGCGAAACGCGCTGAACGACGCCCTGGTCCGGGAACTTCACCAGGTGATCCTGGAAACGGAAGACGACGATACAATTCGCTGCGTGGTGCTCACGGGCGAAGGCTCCGCCTTTTGCGCGGGCGCCGATCTCGGCTACTTGCAAAGAATCGCGGCGTTCTCTCCCCAGGAGAACGAATCCGACTCCCGCGCCCTCATGGAGATGCTGTGGGCCTGGACTTCCTGCGCCAAGCCGACCATCGCCCGCGTGAACGGACATGCCATCGCCGGCGGGTGCGGCCTCATGCTCGCCTGTGACTTCGCCGTGGCGGTGAACCAGGCAAAGTTCGGATTCACCGAGGTCAGGATTGGATTCGTTCCCGCTATCGTGATGAACCTGCTTCGGCGCCGTATCGGCACGGGCAGGGCTACGGAGCTGCTCCTGCGCGGGCGCCTCATCGAAAGCGCGGAAGCCGCTGCCATCGGGCTGATTCATCGCCCCGTCCCCGGCGACGAACTCGATGCCGCCGTGCAAGAAATCGCGAACGATTTCGTGGAACGCACCTCGCCCACGTCGTTGCGTCTGACCAAGGAACTGCTCCTGGAAACGGAGGGGATGGCGCTTCGTGAAGCCATGATCCACTCGGTTCGCTTCAACGCGGTTTCCCGCACCACCCCGGACTTCAGGCGGGGGATACAGGCTTTCCTGGATAAACGAAAAATTTCGTGGAAGGACGATTGATCCGTAAACCGGTCAGAGCATTCCGTACTGCTTTCGCAGGTACCACTCGATCGCGAAAAGAGCGATGGCGAAAGCGAGGATGTACATCAGGCTCCACAGCGGAATGTCGGTCGTGTGGTCGATCGTGACGGGCCGGAAATCGGGGTCGGCAACCAGGTCGGCGGCAAGCTCCCGGACGTCCCGCGGTGTATAGAACTTCCCTCCGCTGCGATAGGCAACCTGCTGAAGAAGCGCGGCGTCCGCCCGTGTTTCGAGAAACTCGATGTTGACCTCGCCCACGCTGAACCGCCCCTTGTCCGAACCCAGTTTCTCCCCGTTTCGCATCGCCGCCCCCTCGTACGTGTAATCGCCTTCGGGCAGGGCTTCGATACGCGCACGGTACTGCCCGCCCCGGACCGGTTCGAGATACACTTCCCTTGCCCCGGCCTTTCCCGTGATCGTCACCCGAACCTCGGCATCGTCCACGGGCTCGTAGCTTTCGTTGTACACCTGCGCTTCCAGCACTACCGGTTCGCCGTTATCGGTCATCTCGCGTGTCGGGCGTATGCGTACGAATTTCTCATCCTCGCGGGTTGTAAGCCAGCGGATGGCATTGCCGATGAGCTTGTAGGGCACGAAACTCCCCTTCTCGCCGCCTGCCGTCTCCCACCGCCATAATCCGTAAGCGAGGAACGCCAGCGCCCTGCTCCTGCCCAGCTTCCTGGCCACGAGGAGAGGTTCGTCGAACTCGACGTCGTTGATTTTCATCTTGCCCAGCACCTCGGAACCGATGCGAGCGGTGAACGAGGACTGGGTACGGAACAGCGGCGGCAACAACGGCCAGATGTTCCGTGCAATTCCGGAGGACGTTACGGGCTGGATGAACGCTCGTTGTGTGGGCTGAAAGAACACCTCCATCTCGTCGGAACGCGCGGATACCACGTCAACCGGGAACACCGAGCCGAGCATCCGCACAAGCCGTCCCGGGTCGGTTTTCCTCTGCACGACGACCAGCACCGGTTTCATTCGCCGCACCGCGTAGTCCGTAATTTGCACTTCCATCCCCGCCCCGCCCCGCCCGAACGGAAACCCGACCAGCACCAGGCAGTCGGTTTCCTTCAACGCGTCGGCACCGGGCTGGGGATCGTACCAGGATTGCGCGCTTTTCTGGATGAACGAAGTAAGCTGGATGTTCCTGTCGCGTAGCAGTACCCTTCGAAACAGGGCCACGTCGGGCGACGGGGCCGCCGCAACAAGCGTAACGCGCATCCTGGTTTTCCTGATTTTCACCATGACCGACCGCGAGTTATTCCGTGTCGTCAGTTCGCCCGGCAACGGCGCGACACTCGCCGTCAGCCGCCGCATTCCCTCGCCCGAAGGACGATACGTGAACGCCACGTCGATATCCCCTCCCTGCGAGCCAAGCTGGACCGTCCGCGTTTCCAGGAGCTTCTCGCCTTCGCGCAGGCTTACCGCGAGCTCGGCATCGGGGTAACCCACGGAATGCACGGTGACTTCGACCGGGATCTCGCTGTCGAGGAACGCGATCTCGTTGGTTACGATTTCGCGGATCAAGACGTCTTTCTTTTCCACCGTATCACCGACCACGACCGTGTACACGGGTACGCCCATGCGCTCCGCCAGGCCCACGGGATTTCTCCCGGTTGTGAACACGCCGTCGGAAAACAGCACGACGGCGCGCAGGTTCTTGCCTTCGAACGCGGACACGGCGTCGCTCAACGCGGCGGAAATGTTGGTTTCGCTGCCGCCAAAGGTCAGGGAATCCGGCGCGTACCCGTCGAGCACATGGAGCCCAGCACTGAACCTCCCGTACGACACGACCGCTCCGGGTTCCATGTCCCGGAAAGCGGCTGCCGCAAGAGCCTCCCGGAGTATCGCGCTTCGCGTTCCATCCGTGTCCTCTATAGTCATGCTGCGGCTGTTGTCGAGCAGTGCCAGCACGCGCGGGGGAAGAGTCTCGGTGGTGGTGAGATTCAGTATCGGTTCGAAGAGGACGAACACGAGCAGGGACAGGGCCGAGGCGCGCAGCGACGTGAGGAGAATCCTGCGTCCCCGCGAGATCTCGGGCACGGTGCGCCGGTAGCTCCAGATGGAAAACGCCACAACTGCCGCCACGAGGGCCAGAACCACTAGGACGCTGTCGGAAAAAGAGAGCGCGTACGAGCTGAAAGCCAGGGGAGCATTCATGGCGCTACTTGAGAAAAACCATGCGACGGGTAATGACCGTGGCGCCCGCCGTGAGGCGATAGATATACATCCCGGAAGGAAATCGCGCGTCGATGGAAAACGGCACGACGTACCTGCCGGGCGCACGAACCTCGTCCACCAGCCGGGCCACGTGGCGCCCGAGAACGTCGTACACGTCGAGCGCGACACGGCTCGTTCCCGGCAACGCGAACTCGATCATCGTGGTCCACGCGCCCGCCTCCGAGCGGGGGCCGAACGGGTTCGGGTAGTTCTGCTCGAGAGCGAATGCGCGCGGAAAGTACTGCTCGACATCGGTAATCCGGGCGTCGCCGTACTCGAACTCGAAGTACTCACCTGGAGCGCGATAGGGCGAGGTGCGGGTTTCCTTCGTATCCCGTGCCTCGACGTAGTACCGGATGTTCGTTCCTTTCTTGAAGACGGGCACGCGACCCAGGTAGAGGCCGGAGCCGCTGCTCTCATTCGCGGACTGCATCATGAGCATTTCCGTGCCGGTGAATGTGCCACGTTACGCGCCGTACCACAGCGTCACCGAACCGGGGGTGACGGGATTCCGTGACACGACCCAAGCCGCCACGTAGTTCGCGGTTCCGTCCCAGATCACGCGGGGATGAGTGCTGATGACCATGCCGTGGTACAGCACCGCTTCCCAGGCATCGAGGACACCCCATCCGATCTTGTTGTCAGGTATGTCCGCATGGCTCGCGGTT
>JAJRXL010000123.1 GCA_024276335.1 Bacteroidota bacterium | reverse complement strand
CTCTTTCGCCACGCCACGGGTCGTGTTTCCCTCGACAAAGAGACTGCCCTTAGCGGAATCACCCAGTTTCAATCGCTCGCCGGACTTGAGCTCGAGAAAATCCCCGTTCATGAAGACAAGCGAAACCGATCCTTTTTCCACTTCGATGATCATCCCCGCATACAGTTCCGTACCAATTTGGGCACCACTCGTAGAAGTGTCTTTCCGGATGCTCACCGCACCTTCGACGTTCGTAATGACGGCAACCGGGCTGTCCCCGGAAGCAGCTTCCCCCGAGAAAAATCCGATCGACCAGGAAAGGATAAAGGTTAGCAGGCCGGATAAAAGCAATCGATTCATGGTATTCGCACCAGGATGAAGTTAGAGAATTGTTCAAGACGTGGAATCATTGGATGTTGCATGTTGTCCGAAAGTTCTTGCACGCGCGTGGTCACGTAAAGTTGCATTTCGTTCCAGTCAACGAGTCGATCATGAGTATAATCTGCTTTCCCCATGAGCCCCTCCAATAACGCCCTGGTAAAGATGCCGTTCCCGAGTTCCTCTTTTTCGAACGAATATTCCGCTCCGGAACTGGAGGAAAACACGATGCCGATATCGCTCGCAATGGAAGTGGCTATTTTTTCGTTTGTCGCCGCCAGGGGCATATCGCCGCTGTGGCAGGCATCCAGCAAGAGGATGATCCTTCCCGCGTTAAGAGGACGAATTGCATCAGCAATTGATTTCCATGAGAGGCCTTTCTCCGGCAAAGTTTCGGGGGTGACCCCCGAAGCTCCGAAGTAATATTCCACGTCGCCCCTTCCCGTTCTGTATCGCAATCCGTGCCCCGAAAAAAACAGGATGAGAACATCACCCGAGCGCATACCGGATAACTTCCGCAGCGTGGAAAGAATGCCTGCTTTGTTAGCATTCTTCCCCACCAGCGTGGTTGTACGCACCCGGCGATACAACCCGCGCTCTTGCTCCATGAAGGTCTCACTGATTTCCTTTGCGTCCTTCTCCGGGAACCTGAGATCCGGGAACTGGCCATCGTACGAATTGATACCGACAGAAATCACGTACAAATCTGGTTGCGGAGCTGCGTCGGATTCCACGTTGAACTGGATTGTCACCGGGTCGCTACGCACACGGGCGGTGTTGTACGCAACGGCTTCGAGAACATTTTCGCCCGGTAACACGGGCACGACGTATCGCACCCGGCGCCGGGTGGGCGAAGAGACCAGGACCTTGGAGCTGATGATCTGTTCCCGGGACAGTCGCCTGCCGTTGAGAAACAATTCGATCGAGGACACAGCCCGTGCATCCGTTGCTTCAACTTCAGTGACAACCTGCAACGATTCGGCCCCGAAGACAAAAAGTTGGCCGCTCCTGGGCGCGAGGAGTTTCACTTCCGGCGGACGAACGACCCTTTTCAGCGCCTCCCGCGCGGTATATTTTCCCTGAAGTGCATCTTCCACGATCCCAGGTTTATGGAAGATCCTCTCGTACAGGTCGAAAGGAAAGAACTCCTGCTCCTGCTTCCACTGGGCGTACCTACTACCAAACTGCGAGCTTTCGAAAAAGCCGTCAGGGGTGAAGCAAATCCACTGCCCGTCGCTGAAACCGACCATCGTCGCCAGCTCCAGTCCGGTGGAATAATCAAACACGTGCACCCCCCCATCGATCTGCGCAGTGTAGATTCGTTTCTTATCCCGGGAAACGATTACTCTCATCGCCCCCTGCGAAGAGGCAGGCAGGCCTCTCACCCGCGAGCCCCGATGCCAGTCGTACACGGTTACAACTTCCCCCTGTGCAGCCACAAGCACCTCTTCAGGATTCGACGTCCAGGCGAAACCACTGGCAAACCCGCGACCAAGGACGAAATGCGTCTTTTCTCTTTGGCGCGACAATTCGTACACGGAAATCAGGCCGTCCCTCGCACCTGAAAACAAAAACGACCCGTCAGGAGAAAACGCCACCGCGCTGGCGGCTCGTCCGTGCTTGACGATCGTGCGCGCATTCGAACCATCGAGGGCCCACATTTTCACCGAGCCATCGGCTCCGGCCGCTGCAACATACCGGGAATCCGGTGACAACGCAATCCTGTTTATCCAGATCATGGCGGCTGACCAACTCCTTTCGAGCCGGAAATCCCGCGCGGTCCATACGCGGATGGAATCGTCCCGAGAAGCCGTCAGCAATCGACCATCATCCGTGAATGCAATGTCCGTCACATACATGCTCGAGACCTTAATCGTCTGTATTTTCAGACCCGTTTTCCACTCCCAGAGCGTCACTACCCCGTTCATGTCGCCTGAGGCAACAATGTTGCCACCGGGAGAGAGCGATAAACACGTCATTAAGGTGGGTCTCCGGGCGCGGAAGGTTCGTTCGGCTGCGCCAGTCATTGCGTTCCAGACTTTCACCGTCGAATCGCGGCCGCACGAAATAATTCGCATATCGTCGCGGGAAAACACAAGGTCCCATACCGTCCCCGATTTCCCTTCTTCCAAATAGAGGGAAAGCTTCTGTTCCTGCCCAGTAGCAGGTCGGTGCCCCGCGAGAAAGAGAAGCATGCCCAACAAACCTCCCAGCTTCCGTAGAAGTGGCAAAAAACGTCCTTCATGATACGTAAGCATATCCTTCATTTTGCCGGGTAAAATTACGTAATTAATTGGAAAAGAGCGAAGATCGACGTTAGGGGATTCTCCGGCGGCGAATGGAAAACGCGAATAAAAACAGGGACCGCCACGTAACGGTCCCTGGGCTCGTAATTCGAGATGCGGAGGGTGAGGGACTCGAACCCCCACAGGCTTACGCCCGGCGGTTTTCAAGACCGCTGCAATACCAATTATGCGAACCCTCCATCACCTACGAATATACCATCCGGAACGAACCAAATCAACAAAGAAGCCCGGCGAACCGGGCTTCAAAGTGTTATTTTGGAACGGCGTAAACGATTTTACGCACGGTATCGAACTGGAGATACGGGTACCTCTCACGAATCGCGTCGATGGCATCTCCCGCGTTCATCGAAGCACGCAATTCGCGGTACATCTTCCGGATCCTATAATCGCGTACGGCTTTTTCATTGAACAATCCGAATTCCTGCAGTTTCACGTATGTAGTATCGTCGATAAGATCCGCAAGAGGGTTCCGGGTTTTTTCCTGTTCCTTGCTCATAGTGCCTCCATTTTTTTGTTATTGAACGTTTCATAAACCTTGCCTGAGAGCGAAGCACTAGCAATTGTATCGATGTAACCTCCTCACTGGTACAACAATCGACCCGCCCCCCGAAGGGACCTCCAATGTCGAATTTCGCGACATCTTCTCCGCAGTCATTTTTCTCAACAATCCCTGTTTCTCTTTCGTTCTCTACTGCGGTAAAAAAATGTCGATACGCAAACGTGATTTATTAGACAATACCTTGAATAAAATATACACTCATTGTAGTGCATTGTCAAGTCCGGGATTAAATTTTCTCCCGCCCGAAACCGTATAAAAGAATCATACGTCAATGGAGGCAAAAAGTTGCCTGAAACGTGATTTCAGCCGGAAACATGCATCTCATCCGATCTCTTCGATTAGGAACGCGCCGGGATCATGGTATGATTCTGGAAGCCACGCCTGCAATACGTCGCGAATACTTCCAACGAAAGCGCCTCGCTCCAACGCCGTCTGGATGCTTTTTTCCACGATTTCCATCCAACCGGGATAGTCCCACTCGTCGGCGCATACGTTGTGAAAAAGCAGGGTCAAGATACCATGCCACCTGGATGCCTGACCGATGAAATGCCGGATACGTTGCAGCGAGGCATCCGGATCATACTTCCTGTACGAAACGAGCGTACCGTCCATTACGTGCAACGGAACTTCCCACACGTGCGAGACGCGGTCGGCGTCGAGATCGAAGAGCAGGAACGGGTGCACCATTCCATTGCGATACCCTTCGCGGGCCGCCAGACCAAGCGTGGAATCATATTTCACCCCCGTCTGCTCGAGAATATGTAACGTAGCCGGATGAGCGTAGCGAAGATAGTGCTGCCGGGTAGCTTCGGGCGTGAGACCATATTCTTGTAAAAAAATCCTTTGTTCCCTTTCCCACAATTCCTTATCCCGATAGGTCTCGAAGGATGGATGGAAACCGAGTTCCATGCCTGCCTCTAATGCCTGCGCTCTCCATTTTGCCAGGAATGCATCGGATGGCCGGTAATACAGATCACGTTTGTTACTTTTTCCCGTTTTCAGGAAATACGTGGCAGTTACACCATATCGTTTCTCGATTTCCAACAGTTTCCTCAAGGAAACCCGGTACGGATCATGTGAGGGATTCGCCGTTTTCAGAAAATCGTTCAAACGGCTCAGCCGTCGTCCGAAACCCTGATCTGAGTCATTCATCAGGAACAACCTGACGAGCTCCCGGTACGCAATACCGGTTCTCCATTTACGCAGGTAATCGACGTCATGCGTCAATACCACGGCGAATGGCTTCCCTCCAACCCGATCCTCCAAGGGAATATTCCTGCCCGTCATTTCGAGCCTGTGCTTCAGATAAAATGCATATTCCGCAACGACGGGGCGATCCCACTCCTCCCTGCTGCCAAGAAGACCCGATCCGCAAGGGAAGCGGTCAAATTCATCACGTTCAGTGACAACAATTTCTTCGAAAAGCGAGAGAAAGTAAAAAGATGCGCCGACGAGATCGAATTCCGTCGCTACGTCTTGATCGACTCGCGAACGGGGAAATAACCGCAACAACGTCAGGGTGGATTTCGGATCTGTCCAGTTTTGTACCGACGACGCATCCATCGGCACCCGCTTTTTGAAAAATTCCAGCGTGGACTCGTTAAAGGGAATCCAGACGCGACAGGGGCAAGGCGACGAAGCATAACAAATATCGACGATATCGTCGGCTTCACCGATAAAAAAACGAGGCCGGTGACCGAGAATCAGCGACAGCATGGCACACGTGTACCGGGCGGCCCTGCGAAATTCATCGGGTACATCGATATGAAATGTTAACGTTCGCATTGTCCGAATCTAACGCCGCAATCGCTCGCACACAAACCGATATCAGCACCGCCGATTGTTTTTCCGGTTCCATTCATCTATCTTGCGCAGAAAATCACCCACTTTTACCTGGATAACGATATGATTTCACGATTTTTTTCTACACTGCTCCTTTCCTTGTTTTCGCTTTCTATTGTGTCATTTCAGGGATGCCTGAAAGTCGAATAAAAAGAATACTATTTCAAGCTCAACCCCGATCAGAGCGGAGAATGCAAGGTCGTGTATAGAAACATTCTTTCCCAGGATGATGACAAAAAGGACGTTTCTTTCAAGGATTTCGGTGAGCTGGTAAGTGACTACCTGAATGGCGATAAGCTGGAAAAAAATTACGGCAATATCCGCAATATCAAGAAGAGACTTTTTGTTGAAAACGGTGTGCTGTGTGGCGAGATGACCTTCAGCTTCGACAGCCTGTCCCAGGCGGGACTCTTCCAGTTCGACGATGACAGTCCGTTCATGCTCTACCTGGAACAATCAACATTCGGTTCCGATGAGAAATACATTGAAAGCAACGGCTTTTACAATGAGGACGTCATGCCGGTCGTTTTTTGGAAGAAAGACGTCAAGGAAATGAAACTTGTTACGCAATTGCTTGATGATACAACGGGAACACGAAGTCTCGTCAAACTCTACACTCTCTGGAAACAGTCCAGCGAGGAATGATCCGCACACTTCTTATTGGCGATACCCGGTACAAGCGATATTCACCTCCCGCCCCAGGCCATGACGTCCACGCTCACGGGCACAACTCCCGTACGAACCATATTCAGCTCCTTGGCGGCGGCGAGGCTCAGATCGACAAGGCGGTCCGGGATCCATGGGCCACGATCGTTGACCACGACGACTACATGCCGCCCGTTTTTCTTGTTCGTCACCTTGAGAAGCGTGCCGAATGGCAGGCTTCGGTGGGCGCACGTCATAGCGTTCATGTCATACCGCACGCCGCTGGCGGTTTTTCGCCCGTGGAAACGTCGCGCATAATACGAGGCTTTCCCTTCATACGTCGTGTACACGGGCGCCCCGGTATCAGGATCGGTACAACGTTCATGAACCAGGCTTTCCGTGCTGGAGCATCCAATTGCAAAGAGCAGGAGCAATAGAACAGTTCCGAGCACTAATCCCTTAACAGTGCGTTTATAAGTACTCATCTCTTCTTTTTCTTCGTAAGAAATCGACAATTTCTTTTACCCGCTGCGTTTTTCCGACTCTGCAAATCAGGGTTGCCTTGTCCGAATCGATGATAATGCAATCTTCGATGCCAATTATTGCAACCAGGCGATCGTCGTACGTCTCCACGTGACAATTCCTGGAATCCAGTGCTATCGTATTGTCGGTCAATGAATTGCCCTGTTCATCTTTCGGACTGAGCACGCAGACTTCATCCCAACTCCCCAGGTCGCTCCAACCGAAGTCGCCTCGTATCACGTAGGTATTTTCAGCTTTCTCCATCACACCGTAATCGATTGAAATACTGGGGATTCCGGCATATGCCTTACGAATAGCGCTATCAAACTCCTTCGTCCCCACGACGTCGTGGATTGACTGCAATTCCTCGTACAGCTCCGGAAGGAGTTCCCGAATCACTTCACGAATAACCGTCGCTTTCCAGACAAATATTCCACTGTTCCAGACAAAATCCTTGCTCTCCAAGAAGCGCATGGCGGTTTCCTGGTTGGGTTTCTCCGCGAACGTTTTGACCGGGTAGGCCTGAAACTCAATTGTCGGGGTCTCCTTCGAATCCGCATCATATTGAATATAGCCGTATCCCGTCTCGGGTCGTGTCGGACTTATACCGATTGTAACCAGGCTATCCGTTGCTTTCGCAACCTGGACGGCACGCTCCATCGTTTCTTGGAAAGCCACGATGTCATGCACAAGGTGGTCGGCAGGCAACGCAATCATCATGGCGTCAGGGTCCCGGGTCAGGAGAATTTCAGCGGCGAGAGCGATGCAGGGAGCCGTGTTCTTTCCCACCGGTTCCACGACGATATTTTCAACAGGGATCTGGGGCAACTGCCGACGAACCTCGTCCACCTGAACTTTATTGGTAATTACCAGGATATTTTCCCTGGCTACCAATGGATCCAGGCGATACACGGTGTTTTGAATCATTGTGCCCTTGCCCAGGACTTCCAGTAATTGCTTCGGTGTACGCTCCGTACTCCGCGGCCAAAAGCGAGCACCCACTCCACCCGCCATGATTACTGCGTAAATGCTGTTTTTCCCTTTATTGTCCATATTATTATCCACTGTCCATATAATGATTCGAAACCGTCACCACTTGCAAGAAGCACGAAAGGAGAGTCAGCCTCTCCTTGTCGCTTGTCGAGCATACGCACAACACCGTGGAATCAGGAACCCGCTACTTTCAAACGATTCAACGCCCGTGCCAGTGCAAGCCGGGCGCGTTCTACATCAATACTTCGATCCTTGGCTTGAATTCTTTCTTCCGCACGCTTCAACGCCGCCTTTGCGCGTTCCACGTCAATACTGTTATCAGGTTCCGCTGAATCCGCCAGCACGATCATTGTGTTGTTTTCCACGTGTGAAAAACCGCCGGTTACGGCAAAACGGCGTTTTGTCCCGTCTTTTTCGATGATGTCCAATTCTCCGATCTTGACTCCGCTCAGAAACGGTGCATGATTGCGAAGAATCTGGAATCGACCTTCGCTGCCGGGCACAAAAACACTCACGACTTCGTTTTCGTAGATGACCCCTGATGGAGCGATAATTTTCAGGGTAAAGGGTTCAGACATATGGGCGCCCTATGCTACAGCGTTCAATTTTTCTGCTTTCTCCATGACGTCCGATATTCCGCCACAGTACATGAACGCCTGCTCGGGAATATCGTCGCATTCTCCATCCAAGATCATTTTGAATCCCTCGATGGTGTCTTCCAACTTCACATACTTGCCAGGGGTACCGGTAAACTGCTCTGCAACAAAGAAAGGTTGCGAGAGAAAGCGCTGTATTTTTCTCGCGCGATGGACCGTAAGTTTGTCCTCGTCGGACAGCTCATCCATGCCGAGGATATTGATGATGTCCTGAAGGTCCTTGTACGTTTGAAGTATGCGCTTGACCGCCTGGGAGATATCGTAATGCTCCTTCCCAACGACGTGTGGATCAAGGATCCGCGACGTGGAATCCAGCGGATCCACTGCCGGATAAATACCCAGCTCGGCAATCTGCCGGCTGAGAACGGTTGTCGCGTCCAGGTGGGAAAACACCGATGCAGGCGCAGGATCCGTTAAATCGTCGGCCGGTACGTAAATGGCCTGGACGGACGTAATCGATCCTTTGTCCGTCGAAGTAATGCGTTCCTGGAGTTCGCCGACTTCTGTGGCGAGGGTCGGCTGGTACCCGACAGCTGAAGGCATACGCCCGAGAAGCGCCGAAACTTCGGAGCCTGCCTGGGTGAACCGGAAGATGTTGTCAATGAAAAGCAGGACGTCTTTCCCTTCCTCGTCCCGAAAGTACTCGGCTATGGTAAGGGCCGTCAAGCCCACCCGCTGACGGGCTCCCGGGGGTTCGTTCATCTGGCCAAATACGAGACACGTCTTGTTCAACACCCCGGACTCTTTCATCTCCAGCCAGAGGTCGTTCCCTTCGCGCGTGCGTTCTCCCACGCCGGCAAATACCGAATATCCGCCGTGATGCGTCGCGATGTTGTGTATCAATTCCATGATCACCACCGTCTTGCCTACGCCCGCACCACCAAACAGCCCGGTCTTCCCCCCCTTGGAATAAGGTTCGAGCAAGTCAATAACCTTTATTCCTGTTTCGAACATCTCTTTCTTTGTGGAAAGATTCTCGAATTTCGGCGGCTGGCGGTGAATCGGGTACTTGAGATCGGACTCGATGGGACCAATATTGTCGATGGGTTTGCCCACGATGTTAATTAGACGGCCGAGCGTCTGAGGACCGACCGGAACAGAAATCGGACCGCCGGTATCGATAACTTCCATTCCCCGAACCAGACCGTCCGTGGAGTCCATGGCCACCGCGCGCACCCTATCCTCACCCAAGTGCTGCTGGACTTCAAGCACCAGTTCCTCGTCCGCACCTTTGACGTTTTTCCGGTTAATGATTAGCGCACTATAGATTGTCGGCAAGTTATCGGTCTCAAATTCGACGTCAACCACCGGTCCGATGATCTGTACGATTTTCCCAGTATTCATTAAGATTCCCTTGTAAGATGCTTATTAAATTGCAAAAATACATAACTTTACAAACTTACATTTTTCCTTTATTTTTTCAAACGTGATTTGCTACAGTTTTTCCCGTCGCGGTTAATGTTGAGGGATAAGAATCGTTCCCCCCTTGGGCGGTAACTGGATGTCCAGCCCCTGATCACGAGCGAAAAAATATTCCCCATTGACGGGATCGACTATTTTCGTTCCGGCTTGTATTCCCGGAAACATCACGCGCGCTACTTGTGTCGTCGAACTTCCATTAAAGATAGCCACAACCTTATCCGATCCCGCAGATCGCATAAAGCCATAGAGCCCCTTGGCATCGTCCATCAAAATCGTCTTCATTTCTCCTGTCCGTAAAGCGGGATGCCGTTTTCGTAATTCTATCAGAGACCGGTACAACGAGTACGTTACACTATCGAATGTAACACGATAGCTCCTCGATACGCCCGTTACTATTTCCGGATTTTCCGGTTGGTACGACTTGTCAAACCACACCATGGGTTTTCGGTTATCCGGAACATCCGCGCCCCACATTCCCGCCTCGTCCCCGTAGAAGATTAACGGACATCCCGGATACGTGAACTGAAACATGATAGCCGATCTCAAACGCAATCTCTGCGCGAGCCCCGGCGGTCCTACGTTGTACAAAGGATTTTCATCGGGACTGTTTCCCGTATCGTATTCATGACCCGGGTTGGCTGCCATCGATGCCACACGGTCCGTTTCATGTGTATTAATGACGTTGATGGGAAGGTCCAT
>JAJRXL010000122.1 GCA_024276335.1 Bacteroidota bacterium | reverse complement strand
GAGTTCCATTCCGGACCGGTGAAGGTAATACGAGTAAATGGACGACTGGCTGAAACGCTGGGATATGATGGTCGCGATAACCGCGGTCAACATCGCGGGGAGGATAATGCGATAGTCATTGGTGATCTCGATGAGGATGAAGATACCGGTCAGCGGTGCGTGCAACGTGGCGGCCAGCAATCCTCCCATGCCTGCCAGGGCGTACGTGCTGGGTGCGGACACCAAACCGGGAAAGAGCTGGTAGCACAGGAGGCCGAACGCCGAGCCGAACATGGCTCCCGATTTCAGTGCGGGGGCGAACGCGCCGCCCGTTCCGCCCGAGCCCAACGTCAGCGACATGTGTATGGGTTTCAGCAGGGCGGCGATCAACAGCAACCAAACCGGGAGTTCGCTGTACAGGGCGGCATTGATAGGGGCGTAAGTCTGCTCCATAAGAATGGGGAAGAACATGATCAGGATGCCGGCCAGGAAGCCGCCTGCAGCAGGGCGCAGCACGTTGGACGGGGGCAGGTATTTTTCGCAGAAACGTTCAACGGCAATGGTTGCCTTGAGGAAAAAGACCGCGAGAAATCCAATAAGGACACCGAGGATGATGAACATGAAAAACTCGTACAACTCGATGCTGGGATTGATGGGCGCGTGCAACAGGGATACGTTGCCATAATAGGAGCGGGTGATTGCTGTCGCGGCCACCGAGGAGACGATGATGGGCGTAAACGTGCGGATGCGGAAGTCGCCGAGAATCGCCTCGAGGGCGAAGAGCACGCCACCGATCGGTGCGTTGAATATTCCCGAGATACCTGCGGACGCTCCGCAAGCGATCAGCATGCGTCCACGCGTCTTGGAGAGGCGAAACAGGTCGGTAAATGCCGAGGCCACGGCAGCGCCCACGTGCACGATGGGACCTTCGCGTCCGCCTCCGCCTCCCGATCCGATACTGAAAGCGGCACCCAGCATTTTGTGCAGGATCACGCGACGGCGTATGCGTCCCCGGCCGAACCGGGCAGCGAGAATGACTTCGGGAACCCCGTGCCCCGGTTGCGTTCGGAACACGTAATGCTGCATCAGGCCCACGGCCAAACCCCCGAGGGCGGGCACGAAGGGAAACAAGGCATACTGCCACCATTCCATGCTGCTGGCCAAAGCGAACAGGCTGTCGAACTTGTCTCCCGCGTATTCCACGCACCAGTTGAAAGCGATGATGATTAATCCGCTCACGATACCGATGAGCGCAGCGGCAATGAGGAGAAGGGTGTCGCCGCGCAGGAAACGACGGTAATTGCCGGTGAGGTATTCCGCCTGCGAGAAATACAACCGGCGTAATCCGAGTCCGAGGTAGTTCAAAATTCGGCGCAGCACATGCATGGTGCTAAAGATACACGTTCCCCCCGCCGATTATCAAGCACGAAGAGAATTTGCTTCGTTGTTTTTAAAGGGTGGAAAATGCTGAAAGGTCTGACGAAATCGTGTGGTGCCTAAAAACGGCGGCGTTATTTAACCAGTTCGCTCACCAGGAGAAAGCCGAGAAAGGCAAAATAAGGAACGGATATCTTGGGATTGCACAGGATGGGACAGCCGCCCCCGAATACCGCGCTAATCTTACGCGAAATGAAAAACCCCGCGACGGCCCCCGCGACGGCTCCTGAAATTTGTATGAGGATAGTCATGTCGTTGCGTTGCCCGGGAAACCCGGAGACTCGGGAGTTGTTGGATTGTCCGTCTCGTCAGATCGGTTTCTTCCGGTTGAAACCAGGGCTTCGTGCAAAAGATCAACCAGGTTTTTCTTCGCTCGTTCGGGGAACGGGGGCGAGTTGCTTCGAAACAAGTCGATCATTTTTTCCATGGAATCACAATACGCGCTGCAGTGAGGACATTCGGCGATGTGTTGCTTGACCGCCTGGCACTCCTTCGAGTTCTCGTCCTCCCCGTGATGTCGGCAGATGTAACGCCAGACCTCAACACAGCTAAGGTCGTGATCGTGCTCAGTCATGGAGATCCTCCGCGAAGTACGGCGTCAGGAAATTCCGCAGGAACGCGCGCGCTCGATGCAGGCGGGATTTCACGGCCGGAACCGACAAATTGGTAATCTTGCTGATTTCATTGGTTGATAAACCCTCGATGTCTCGCAGAACGAAGACGATCCGGTAATCGGGCGAGAGTCGTTCAATTCCCTCGTCAAGCAGGCGCCTGATTTCACCCTGCTCTACACGGGAAAGAGGCGATTCTTCCCACGGGGTGATGGTTTTCTCCGGCATCACCGAATCCTCTTCGTCAAGGGAAACGAAACGGCTTGCTTTTTCTTTTCGCGCCAGCATGAAACAGTGGTTGCTGACAATAGTGTACAGCCATGTGCTGAACTTCGAGCGGTTGTCGAACTGGTGCAGCTTTTTCAATACGCTCAGGAACGTCTCCTGGGTGGTATGCTCGGCTTTTTCCTGGTCTCGGCACACGTTGAAAGAAAAGCGGAACACCATGGGCGCGAACTCTTCGACCAGTTTTTCGATTGCCTGCTTATCGCCGGACTTCGCTTTTTCAATGAGTGCGAACTCTTCCGCTCGTTCCATTTATTTGATGCTACGATTATTCATTCGGTTCGTAGTAAAATAGAGAATTTTTTCCAATCCGTCCGGGGCCGGTTTCGAATTCATCCGCGGAAAGAGTAGTTTCAGGAAGAGAACATTTCGTGTTTTACCTGGGAGATTGTATGAAATTGCTTGTGTTCCTCTTGTCGATGGTCATAACGTGGTTCATAGCGGCCCCACCGCTTCCCGCCCAGCATCTGGAGCCGGTGCGCACCCTCGACCTGAACGCCATACGCGGGCATGCCTTTCCCAACGCGCTCAAGCTGTTCGATATCGCTGTGGACAACTGGCGGGGGCTCTCGTACTCCTCACCCATCCTGACCAGGAATTACCCGGTCATCGACATCAACGCGGGCAGGGAGGTGCAGACGGTCGAGATGCCGTTCAGCACGAAATTCGATATCGTGTCGCTCGATGTGAACCCCGTCAACGGGTTCCTTATCTTGAAGCCCAACGATCAAAACCGGCGGCTGGTGATTCTAGACCCGAAGTCGGGTGCCACGATCGCGACTTTTGACGATCCTGCGGGAAAGCCGATTGCAGGGTTGGCGATCGACGCACGGGAAAACCGGGTGTTCGTTGCCGACGGAAGCCCTCTGATACGCGTCATGGACGGCGATACGTTCGCGCAGGTGGATTCCATCGTTGCGGGTATTCCCTGCGGCGGGCTTGCCATCGACAGCCTCAGGCAGGAGCTCCTCGTCGCATCCCGCCAGCCCGTGAGCGGCAAGACCGTGGTGCGAACGTTCAGCCTTGCCGACTCCTACCGGGAACTCAGGAGCCTGTCGTATCCGGCCACCGAGCCGTTTGGTCGTGTGTACGTTGATGACCTGGTCACGCATCACATTGCACTGGTTGGAACGCACAAGGTAATGCTCCTGGATGACCGGGGCATCCTGTATCGAACGGTGAAGATCACGGGAGGAGTACAGGACGCGGAAATATGTGCACGGGCCAGCACGCTTTTCATTATCGATGGAAAAGGGTTTTCGGAAGAAGGTGAACATGGCGAGCCCGGGAAGATTCACTGGATCAACCTGAAGTCCGGCGAACAGGACTCGTTGCGGGCGGGCCAGCACGTGAAGCATTTCGCCGTGTACCAGCGGGAGGCCAAGCTCGTATTGAACAGTACCCACTCCAACCACGTGATCGTCATCGATTGTTTCAGCAAGGCCGTGGAAGCCCGGGTGGACGTCGGCGAGAGCGCGGAGAGCCTGGCCTTGAACGCCGATGGAACGACGCTTTACATCGCCGATCGCTTGGGTGACGAGAACGGCATTGCAAGCGTGCGCCTCTCCGACAACCGCTTGATGATGCTGCGTTCCGGCAATTGGCCGGTCATGATCGCTTACGATGAAAGTCTGCGCGCGTTGTTTTCCATCGATCACCTGCAAAGCTCCCTGTCGGTATTCGATGACGGCGAGGTGCTGCCGAGTGATACCATCGACATTCCGGGCGTGCTCGAAGCTCGCACCGATGCGCTGTCGCACCTGTACCTCGAACCGAAGACGCACACCCTTCTCGTTTGCATCCCCGAGGCGGAGACGTGGGCGCTGGTGGATGGAAAAACCCGGACCGTTATCAGGACGGGCAAGGTTGATGGCTATACCTACGGTGATTACGGCGGCGTTGGATTCCTGCAGGGCATTATTGTCCCGGACGTGGAGAATTTTTTCATCCTTCGGCTGGCGGATAAAAAGCTGAACATCTACGACTTGCGCGATGGAACCTTCCTCCGGGAAGTGAATCTGAAAGCGCTTCCTTGGAAGCGCATGCAGAACACACTGGGAGAATTACTGTGGTACGACTCCCGTGACGAGATATTGTATATCGGGGCGACACCCTTTGACGTCAAGACGAGAACACTGAGTCCTTTCATCGTGCCCGGTAGCTCCCGTATCATCGGCAGGACGAGGGATGGCACGTACCTGGTGGGTTTGAAAGTGGACGACAGTGTACGGGTCGTGCTACATCAAACCAGGAACATGCGGATCGCGAAAGTGGCAAACCTCTACCCCTTCTGGTATGGGACGCCTGTTGTTCTGTTTGACCAAGACCGCGATCGCCTGTTCATGGCCGAGTTCCAATTCGCTGTCGTGCGCGAGTACAACCTGGCGGAAATTACGTCCGTGCACGGCGCTCGGCCTGCTCCTTCGTTTGCGATTGAACCGCCGTATCCGCAGCCCGTCAGCAGGGGACAAGTCGCTACCGTGCAAGTAACCCTTGAATCACGATGGAATAACGAACCCGTCACGCTCGAATTGCTCGACATGTTTGGTAGATCTATCAAAACCATAGCGGCCGAAAGTGATGGAACCGGTTTCCACCGGATACTGATACCCACGCGCGACTTTGCGCCCGGCCTGTATTTTTACCGGTTGAACGCTGGGGGTCGCAGCGTCGTGAAGAAACTGGTCGTCCGCTGACGTGAGCGGTTGCATTCATGCCGCATGTTCCATTTTTGCCCGTACACCCCGATCCGCTTGCCCCGGTCCGGCGTCCCGGGCGATCGTTCGCGCACTTGTATTACAATTCGGAATGAACCTATGACTCTGCTTCCTGCCAGACAGGGCGGCTTCGTGCGGTGTCCATCCGTGTGTTCGCTGCTCTTTATTGCCGCTGTCCTCCTGTTGATCAACATTTTGCCGGTCACGGTTTTCGGACAGGGACCGCTGATGCGGTTTCCCGACATCCACGGCAACCTGATCGTGTTCGTACACGGCGAAGACATCTGGAAAGTCCGGGCGGAGGGAGGAATCGCCGAGCGACTGACGATCCACGACGGCGCGGAAAGGTACCCGAAGTTTTCCCCGGACGGCTCTTTGATTGCATTCACGGGTGAGTACGACGGGAACGCCGACGTGTACGTCATGGATGTTTACGGTGGCAATATCAAGCGCGTAACCTATCATCCCGGCGCGGACGAAGTCATCGGCTGGCACCCGGTCAAGAACAAGATCATGTTTCGTTCGTCCAGGAGCAGTTTCAGCCGCTTCGATCGGTTGTTCCTGGTTGCGCCCGATGGCACGGGCCTTGAGGAGCTGCCTTTGCACGAGGCTGCCCGCGGATGTTTTTCTCCGGACGGCGGTAAGATCGCGTACAACCGGGTCGCCCGCGAGCACCGGACGTGGAAGCGCTACCGCGGCGGGCTGGCCCAGGACGTTTACCTCTACGATTTCGACTCCGGTACGGACAGGAAACTGACGACCTTCGAAGGCACGGACCGCCTCCCCATGTGGATCGAAAACACGATATTCTTCAGTTCCGACAGGGACGGCGTTCTCAACATCTACGCGTATGACGTTGCGAGGCAGCACATCGCCCAGGTTACACGACACCGGGAATACGACGTCCGAAGACCGAGCGAGGGCGGCGACGCTATCGTGTACGAGCTGGGTGGATCGTTGTGGGTGCTCGACGCGAAGACCGGCAAAACGCACCGCGTCCCGGTCGAGATAAAAGCGGATGATCCCGAAGTGCGCCCGTATATCAAGAAAGTTTCCGCGGACATCACCGACGTCGATTGCTCCCCGGACGGGAGCCATGCGCTCGTGGTAGCGCGCGGCGAAGTCTTTAGCGTCTCGAAGGAATCCGGTCTTACGCGGAACCTGACCAAGGACCCCGGCGCCAGGGACAAGGACGCGGTGTGGTCGCCGGACGGAAAGCGCGTCGCCTACCTTTCCGACAAGAGTGGCGAGTACGAAGTCTACATCGTCGATCCCCTCGGAAAAGAAGAAGCTGTACGGCTGACCAATCACCACGACGATTACCGTCATACGCTGCGCTGGTCGCCCGACAGCCGGAAAATCGCCTTTACAGATCAGACCCTGACCTTGTACGTGCTCGACGTCGGGACGAAAACGATTACCCGCGTGGACAAGGCTGATTTCGAAAGCGTAGACGTTTCTCTCGACAGGAAACCGATCGCCGATTACTCGTGGTCGCCGGACAGTCGATTTATTGCCTATGCAAAAATGAACAAAGACCTCGTGTACCAGGTGTATGTCTATTCGCTCGAAACCGGCGAGTCCCGCTCGGTCAGCAACGGCTTGTTCCATGACTTCAATCCCGTCTTTTCACCGGACGGACGCCGCCTTTTCTTCGTTTCGAATCGCCGCTTCAGTCCCACGTTCGGCGACTTCGAATGGGAGATGGTCTACAAGAAGGTAGCCGGTATCTATTGCCTGACTTTAAGGAAGGATGATGGTCCACTTTTGCCCATCCTGACTGATGACGAGTCGCCGGGGGATGGTAGCATGGGAGCCGGAGGCACGGTCGATGCTTCTTCCCGCGTGGTTATTGATTTCGACGGCATCGCGCGGCGCGTTGAAGTGCTTCCTCTCGCCCGGGGAAACTACCGCAACCTGGCGGTGACAACCTCCGATGTATTCTACCGCAACAAGGACGAGGGAGATTTCAACCGGTTCGAATTCCGAGCCGTCGGCCCGATGGACCTGTACGCGTTCTCGCTCGTAGGGAGAAAGCAACGCACGGTGATAAAAGGAATCGATCAGTACGAGATTTCAGCGGATGGTTCAGCCGTCGTTTACAGGAAAGGCGGCAAGGTCGGCATCATTCCCGCCTCCTCCAGCGACTCGAAGGGCGATGAGCTCGATCTCGGGTACCTGAAGATGCGCTTCGATCCCATGGCGGAGTGGAACCAGATATTTCTCGAAGCGTGGCGGATGGAGCGTGACTACTATTACGAACCGAATATGCACGGTATCGATTGGAACGCGATGAAGGATAAGTATGGGAAGCTTCTTCCCTTCGCTTCCTGCCGACAGGACGTTCAGTATATCATCGGCGAACTCATCGGGGAATTGAACACCTCACATACGTACGTATGGGGAGGAGACCGGAAACGCAAGGCGCGGCATCTTTCCGTCGGCATGCTGGGCGTCGACTGGGAAATGGACGCGAAGAATAACCGTTACCGGTTTAAGAAAATCTACCGCGTGCCGGACTGGACGCAGGAGATAATGTCGCCCTTAACCCGGCCGGGAATGAACGTCACGGAGGGCGATTACCTCCTGAAGGTGAACGACGTGGAAGTTACCGCCGACCGCAATATCTATTCGTACTTTGAAGACATGGCCGACAAGCCCGTCACCATCACGGTCAACAGTCAACCGACGCTAGCGGGCGCGCGGGAATACGTGGTGAAACCGTTGTCAGGAGAGCGCACCTTGCGATATCTCGACTGGGTTGAGCACAACCGTCGACTTGCGGACCGGGAGTCGAACGGAACGATCGGTTACATTCACTTGCCGGACACTTACCTCGGTTCGGCGCGGGAATTTCCGAAGTATTTCTATTCCCAGACACGGAAGAAGGGATTGATCATCGATGGCAGGTTCAACGGCGGCGGGCTCGACCCGGATATCTTTCTCCAGCGCCTCGGCAAGCGATTGCTCGCGTATTGGACCCGCCGATACTCGCACGATCAGACCACTCCGGCGGTCGTGACGCAGGCGCATATGGTCTGCCTGACCAACCGGCAGGCAGGTTCCGGCGGTGACATGCTCCCGATGGAATTCAAGATGAAGAAGCTGGGACCGGTGATCGGCACGCGGAGCTGGGGTGGCCTCGTTGGTGTGTCCATGTTCATTCCGCTCATCGATGGCGGGGTCCTCACCGCTCCTGATTACCGCATTTATAGTCCGGATGGTAAATGGATCGTGGAAAACACCGGCGTGGAGCCGGACATCGAGGTCGATCTCGATCCGGGGGAGATGATGCGCGGATACGATGCACAGCTCATGAAGGCAATCGAGGTTCTGAAGAAAAAGATCGGGGAAGAACCACGGCCCTGGCCGAAACACGAACCGTACCCGGTACAGGAATGAACGAATAAACCCGTGATGAGCGTGATACGCAGACAACGGGAAGAGCGGACAAAGAGACAAGGGGACCGGGGGACAAGGGGAAGGGGAGATTTTCGATTCTGTCGCTCGTTGTCGAAATCGAAATCGATATCGAATCTGACACTTTTCCCTTGTTGGTTCCAGAATTTGAAATATGAAATGAGATTTGGAATTTGGCCCTGCTTGAGAGCAAGTTGAACGTTCCAACGTTGGAATGTTCAAACGTTCTTCTTTGTGGTCTGTCGTTCGTGGTCTGTGGTTCAATCCGCCAATTCGGGGTCAGCTCAAAGAACGGAGTAAACCCGAAAAGCTGGGTAAAGAGGTCTCTCCTACACGTTCTGATTAGACGATTCGGGGTCAGGAGACCCCCCTACACGTTCTATTTAGTCCATTCCTCTTACCTTTCACCTCGGCCTGGAGGACTTTTTACTTACTCCACGTGGTCTGATTTTCCAATCCGGTCATCCACCTTTTGCCGTTGTGTGTTTTTGCTTAGATTTGTTCTTTTAGGGGTCCGGAGGTGAGAACCATGGCTCGAAAGATCAACCCGTTTCATGAATACGAGTACCCACCGTTCGAAGGGTTTCCCGCCGATGCGCTGTCGTTCTTCCGGAGCCTCAAGCGCAACAACAACAGGACCTGGTTCAACGACCATAAGGCGCGGTACGTCGAGAACGTGAAGTTTCCCATGGAGACGTTCCTGTTCCACCTGCGCGAACGACTTCATCGCAGCATTCCCGACCTCGACATCGATCCCAAGAAATCCATGTACAGGATCTACCGCGACATACGGTTCTCAAAGGACAAGAGCCCGTACAAGACGCACCAGGCAGCGGCGTTTACTTTCTCCGGCGGCCACAGGAATCACGATCCGGGATTCTACCTGCACATCGAGCCCGGTACCGTCTTCATCGGCGGTGGGTGGTGGATGCCGGACTTATCGAAATTGAAGACACTCCGGGCGGCTCTGGCAACCGGGTTTCCGGAATTCAGAAAAATACTCGCCCGGAAAAAATTCCGAGACCTGTTCGGCAATCTCCAGGGTGAAAAGCTGAGCAGGCTGCCCCGCGGTTACGAAGCGGGACACCCGGCGGAGGACCTGCTCCGGCACAAGCAGTTCCTGGTCAGCGTGACTTTTCCCGCGGAAAGAATCCTTGACGGAGCTTTTCTCCGTGAAACCGCGGATGCTTTTACCACCATGGAGCCTTTTGTCCGGTACCTGTTTTTGCACAGCAGGTAGGAACGGCGTCGTTGAAACAACGCTGATAGTATCCCCGTGTGCCCGGTACTTGAAAGTCCTTCCGGGATTCCGTACACTACCTTGGCAAGCGGGTATTTCGGTCATCAAGGAGAGATGTTCATGCGAGGAATGGTGTTTGTCACGAGCGTTGCGGTCTGCGTGCTGGCTTTCTCCTCGTTTGTACCAGCTCAATCGCGCGTCACCGTCATAACCGTGGACGGGAGTATCAACCCCGCTTCCGCGTCGTACATCATCGATGCCCTCGATGACGCCCAAAAAGCGGGCGATGCCGCGCTGGTCCTGGAGCTCAACACCCCGGGCGGTCTTCTGCAATCCACTCGCGACATCGTATCCGCTTTTCTTTCCGCTCATATTCCCGTCATCGTGTACGTGACGCCCCGCGGGGGACAAGCCGCATCCGCAGGGGTGTTCATCACCCTTGCGGCCAACGTCGCCGTCATGGCGCCCGGCACCAACATCGGCGCCGCGCACCCGGTCTTCGGGCAGGGCGGCGACGTGGAGGATTCCACCAACATCATGATGACAAAGGTCACGAACGACGCGGCGGCGTTCGCCCGCACCATCGCGGAAAAACGCGGGCGTAACATCGACTGGTCGGAGTTGGCGGTGCGGGAGAGCGTCTCCCTGACGGAGACCGAAGCCTTGGAGAAGAACGTCATCGATCTCGTGGTAGGCAACCTGGAGGAGCTGCTTGCTACCGTTGACGGCGACTCTGTGGAAACCGCCGCCGGAACGGTTGCCCTGAGCACCGCGGACGCGGACATCGCGCGGAGGGAGATGACGCTCAAGGAAGAAATCCTGGACATCCTCAGCGACCCGAACATCGCCTACATCCTGATGATGCTGGGTATTTACGGCTTGTTTTTCGAGCTCTATAACCCGGGTGCCGTCTTGCCTGGCGTGGTGGGAGGCATCAGCCTGATACTTGCTTTTTACTCCCTGAACACTCTTCCCGTGAATTACGCCGGCCTCGCCCTTATCCTGTTTGGAATAATTTTATTCATACTCGAAATTAAAATCGTCAGTCATGGTATCCTTTCGATCGGGGGAGTCATCGCCTTGTTTATGGGTTCGCTTATGCTTATCGACACACCGGAGGGCATGGATGTCATGACCATTTCGCTCAGCGTCATCATCACCGTAACCGCTTATACGGCGGCATTCTTCCTCTTCGTGGTAGGCAAGGGGATCCAGGCCATGCGCCGTAAGCCGACCACGGGGAAAGAAGGACTGGTCGGTGAAACAGGCCTCGTGGTGGAAAAGCTGGCGCCGAGGGGGAAAGTTCTTATCCACGGTGAGTACTGGAACGCCGTGGCGGAAACAGGCGAGATTGCCGAAAACGAGGAAGTCGTCGTGCGCGCGGTGAAGAACCTTCTTCTAATCGTGGCGAAAAAAGAACCGTAACGCGTGATCCAAGGTCGTGCCGTACATGTCGGCCAAGACTCGATTAGCCACAGATCGTCATTGTCATACACTCGATTCAAAGGAGGATTCATGGAATCAGGATCCGGTATTCTTGGAATAGTCATTACCTTCGTCATCATTCTCCTGGCCAGCGCTATCCGCGTTCTGCGCGAATACGAACGCGGCGTCGTATTCCGACTGGGACGTTTAATTGGTTCGAAAGGCCCCGGTCTTATACTTCTCATTCCCATCGTGGATCGCATGGTCAAGGTCAGTCTCCGTACGATCGTGCTCGATGTGCCGCCCCAGGATGTGATCACCCGCGACAATGTTTCGGTCAAGGTGAGCGCAGTGGTGTACTTCCGCGTACTGGAAGCGGAGAAATCCATTGTGGAAGTGGAGAATTACCTGTTCGCCACCAGCCAGTTGTCGCAGACGACCCTGCGCAGTATCCTCGGACAGTCCGAGCTGGACGAGCTGTTGTCGGAACGGGAGAAGATCAACAAGCAGTTGCAGTAAATCATCGACGCCCAGACCGAGCCTTGGGGTATCAAGGTCAGTCTGGTGGAGGTCAAGCACATTGACCTTCCACAGGAGATGCAGCGAGCCATGGCCAAGCAGGCGGAAGCGGAGCGCGAACGGCGGGCCAAGATCATTGCCGCCGAGGGTGAATTCCAGGCCTCGCGCAAACTTGCCGATGCGGCCGTCGTGCTCAGCGAAAACTCGGCCGCGCTCCAGTTGCGTTACCTTCAAACCCTCGCGCTAGTGGCGGCGGAGAATAACTCCACAACGCTCTTCCCCATTCCGATCGACCTTTTCAAGCCGTTCATCGAAATGGCGAAGAAATCAGGGTCGTAAATCGGTCCTGTTCAGATGAGAGGCGGGATGCTTCAACGTTCCGCCTCCGTCCGTTCTATTGCGTCGATCGCTTCCTGCACGTGCGACCATTCCTCGTAAAGGCCGGCGAGCGTTCGCGTTGTTTCCTTGTACGATCGGTTCAGTTCCCTTGCCCTGTCGGCGTTCTTGTACGTGGCTTCATCGGCCAGCGATTCCTCGATCTGCGCCTTCATCGTTTCAAGATCCTCTATCCGGCTTTCAACTCGTGCCAGGTCGTCGCGTAACGGTTTCAGCTTGCGATAGCGTTCGTTGCGTTTCCGCGCTTCCTCGCGCTTCCGCTCTTTTTCCCGTTGCGAACGCTTGATTTCTCCGGTGTGCTCGTCT
Source organism: Bacteroidota bacterium (assembly GCA_024276335.1). Classification (GTDB taxonomy): domain Bacteria; phylum Bacteroidota; class Ignavibacteria; order SZUA-365; family JAADGX01; genus JAADGX01. The sequence goes on along the minus strand of JAJRXL010000122.1, from coordinate 2,977 downwards.
TCCGCGGTCGAATCCGCGTCCTGTCTTTCCCGGTGTTTTTTTTCCAGGTAATCCTCGAACGAGCCGGGAAACACGCGGATGTCGCCGTTCACCAATTCAGCGACCTTGTTCACCAATGGTTGCAGAAAATCCCGGTCGTGGGAGACAATGATGTAGGAACCTTCGTACGCGAGCAGCGCTTCCTGCAAGATGCTTTTCGACCGGATGTCGAGATGGTTGGAAGGCTCGTCCATGACCAGGAGGTTGGCTGACGAGAGCAGCATTTTCGCCAGTGCGACACGGCTGCGTTCCCCCCCCGACAGGACGCGGATTTTCTTGAACACGTCGTCGCCCTGGAACAGGAACCCGCCCAGCAGCGTGCGGAGCCGCGCCTTCGTTTCATCTTTCGCTGATCGCTCAAGGACTTCGAGAGGGGTGGCGTCGGGATCGAGCTCGTCCGCCTGGTGCTGCGCGTAATAGGCGATGACGAGGTTGTGGCCGGTAACACGGCGCCCGCTGGTTGCCGGTTCCGTCCCGGCGATGATCCTGGCCAGGGTCGATTTCCCGGCGCCGTTTACGCCCACGAATGCGATCCGGTCGCCGCGGTCGATCTGCAAATCCACGCACTTGAGCACCTCCAGGTCGCCGTACCGTTTCGATACCTGCTCAAGTGTAAGGAGCACCGTGCCCGGCCGTGGCGGAGAAGGAAAACGAAACCGGATGTGCCCCTCGTCCGATTCGAGTTCGATCCGCTCCATCTTTTCCAGCATCCGGATACGACTCTGTACCTGCCGGGCCTTGGTCGCCTTGTAACGAAAACGCTCGATGAACCGTTCCGTTTCCCGGATCGTACGTTGCTGGTGAGCAAACCGGGCTTCCACCTGCTGTCGGCGCTTCGCCTTTTCCGTTTCGTAGTAGCTGTAGTTCCCCGCGTACTCGGTGACCTGCCTGGCGTCGATTTCGTACGTGCGCGAGACGATGTTGTCGATAAAACGCCTGTCGTGGGAGACGAGGATCAGCGCGCCGTCGTATTGTTTCAGTTCCGCCTCCAACCATTCCAGCGATTCGAGATCGAGGTGGTTGGTCGGCTCGTCGAGGAGGAGTACCCGCGGCTCGAGGAGCAGGAGCTTGGCCAGGGCAATGCGCATCTGCCACCCGCCGCTGAATTCCGTCGTGTCGCGCGCGGTATCGTGTTCTGAAAATCCCAGCCCCGCCAGGACCTGCCTGGCGCGGGTCTCGATTTCCCATGCACGCCGATGCTCGAGATGGTGCTGGATCTCGCCCAGGTCGTGGGCCAGCTCGGCGAGGAGAGGATCATCGGCCGGCCGGATGCGGGCCTGTTCTTCGAGCTCCCGGCGGACACTCTCCGCCTTCTTTTCCAATTCCTTGATATCGGCGAAGGCCGTGAGCGCTTCGTCCAACAAGGAGCGGCCGGAGTGGCGGACGCCGTCCTGCGGCAGGTAGCCGGTTGTCGTATCGCGCGACTTGACGACTTTTCCCGACTCGGGGGTTATCAAGCCTGCGATGATTTTCATGAGGGTGGTTTTTCCAGCCCCGTTAGGACCGACGATAGCGATGCGGTCGCGCGTGCCGATGTGAAGGGAGGCGTTTTGAAACAGGAAGGTCTCGGAAAACCGAACCGATATGTTCTGCAGGGCGATCATGAACCGGGTTCTTGCCGACGCCGTATCTCGTTCCGGCGATGCTCTACCGGGACCTATTTCAGATACTTGTCAAACCATTTGCGGATCTCGGAGTACCAGAAACGCGCGTTCTGCGGTTTCAGGATCAAGTGGCCTTCGTCGGGGAAATAGAGGAACTTTGACGGGATCTTGCGGCGCTGGAGGGCGGTGAACAGTTCCATGCTCTGTGTCACCGGCACGCGGAAGTCCAGTTCGCCGGCGGAGACAAGCGTGGGGGTCGAGAATCTGGCCGCGAACCGGTGGGGAGACCACTTTGCGTACATCTTGGGATTCGTCCACGGGGTTCCGCGGAACTCCCACTCGGGGAACCACAGTTCCTCGGTCGCTCCGTACATGCTTACCAGGTTGTACACCCCGGCGTGGCTGACGATAGCCTTGAAGCGCTTCGTATGCCCGAGGAACCAGTTCATCATGTACCCGCCGTAGCTGGCCCCGGCGGCGCCGATGTGCTTCTTGTCGATGAACTTGTATTTCTTCAACACGTAATCGAGACCCTTCATCAAGTCCTGGTAGGGTTTGCCCCCCCAGTCGCCGCGAATGTCGTCCGTGAATTTCTGACCGAATCCCACGGAACCACGGGGGTTGATGGCAACGACCACGTATCCCCAGGAAGAGAAGAGGAGGAGGTTCCAGCGGTAGTGGAAATAGTCGCGCCAGGCGCCCTGGGGACCGCCGTGCACGAGAAAGAGCATGGGGTATTTCCTGCCTTCCTCGAAGCCGGGGGGCCGGAGCAGCCAGCCCTGGACCTCTTGGTTTCGCGCGCCTTTGAACGTGAACGATTCGGGGGCGGGTCGATCCAACTGGCGGAGCAGCGCGTCGTTCGTAAACGTCAATTGCCGGAAGTCGGTAACTTTCGCTCCGTCGTAGAGCATGGACATGACCTCGGGGGGATAGTTCATGCGTTGTCCGAGAAACACGAACGTCTTGCCGTCCGGCGCGAGCTGGAAGTTGGTACGGTACGTGCCGAGATCCAGCGTGGTTTGATCCTGGACGAATGTAATCTGCACGACGCCTTTCAGTAATCGCAGGACGTCGCCTCCTTTTACCGGCACCTGGAACAGGGCGCGGTAGCCTTCTTCTTCGGCGGTGAAAAAGAGTTCCTTGCCGTTCCTGGACCAGATGATCTCCGCCACCGAGCGATCCACGCCGTCGGTGAGGTTGATGGTGACTTTCTTCTTACGGTCGTAAACCATGAGAGCGTACTTGTCCGACTCGTAGCCGGGACGGGCCATGGCCCGGTAGGCGATGTACCTTCCGTCGGGAGAATAGACCGGGTTGTTATCATTCGCCTTGTT
>JAJRXL010000121.1 GCA_024276335.1 Bacteroidota bacterium | reverse complement strand
ACATTATGTGGTGGCATCATCTTCTGGAGTATCGCTTCTTTACGTTCTGCCGGATATCGTCTCATGTTTTCTCCTTTTACCCCCTCCTCAAAGTTAAGTATAATATTTCACTCGAGGCGACAACTATCCTGACAGTGGGGGAAATGAGCAAGATAGAAATTGCAAGGTCATCTTCCCTCGTTTAACCCAGGTTTTGACCCTTAGCTGATCCGTAAATGTGTCAACTGCCGCGAGGAAGTAAAGGGAGATACAGCAGTTTCGCGTTTGCAATTCATATACAGCGCTTATCCTATTCGCATTGTTTTTCTGGTAGGAAATAGCGAATATGCTTCCGTATGGCCACTTCGAGAGAGAATGATCCCCAACCTGAGATACTGACCGTTCACTATCGCGAGAGACGTCATGGCATCCTCCCCCAAAAAATCCTCCGGAAACGATACAGGCAAGGCGCTGAAGAGCGATCACATGAAAGCCCGTAAATGGCTGAGCACGAAGGTCGTCGAAGACGTCTTCACCGACGAGATTGCCTTGTTCAAGCCACGATTCCAGGTCGATTACCAGGTCTACCTGAAGCGGCTCTGGGAATCCAACCCGGAAATACATTCCCTGCTGAAAAACGCCGCCGACCTCGAAAGCGCACGCGACGCCATGTATTCATACCTGGAGAAAGCGGAGCGGCAGGTCTTCGCGGTGGACAACGACCTGCACATTCTGGAAAAGGCGACGGTCCGCGAAGCCATCCGCGTGTTCAAAAGCATCATCGGCCCCGTCAACGAATTCCGCACGGGCGTATCCGCGCTGGACGTGCTCTGGAAACTCGCCCGGGGAGAGCGGGACGGGTTGAAGAGCGAGGTCTCGGTGGGTTTCCTGCTCGAATTCACGCACCTGTTCCGCGCGGTTATCGGGAAATCCAACATCTACATCGAGGACACCGAGATCAAAAAAGGCATCCCGGACTTCCTGCGGAAGAAAGGGCGGGAGGCCGCCACCGCCCGCATGGAGATCCTGGACGACCTCGGTTCCACCGTGCATAAGTATTTCAAGAAGTACCCCTCCGGGCTTGAAGGAGAAGTGGTCGAATGGCGCCGGGAAAACCGTATGCGGATTCTCCGGCACATGGACGGATCGGAGGAAGACTGGGAGAATTACGTCTGGCACCTGAAGAACGTCATTCGCGAACCCGGCCCTCTCCTGGACCTGATCGAGCTGAGCCCGGAACGCAAGAAGGCGGTCCGCAAGGCGGTGGAGAACCGGCTCGCGTTCGGCATCACCCCGTACTACCTGAGCCTGATGGATTCGCGGCTTTCGGTGGCGTACGACCATGCCATCCGCGCGCAGGTCATACCGCCGGAGGACTACGTGGATATCATGAGCGAGCACAAGGCCGACAGGGATTCCCTCTTCGATTTCATGGGTGAGCATGACACCTCCCCGGTGGACCTGGTCACCCGGCGGTATCCCATCATCGCCATTATGAAGCCTTTCAATACCTGTGCCCAGATTTGCGTGTACTGCCAGCGCAACTGGGAAATCGACACGGTCCTCGATCCCCATGCCATGGCGTCGCGGGAGAACATCGACCGGGCGCTGGCCTGGCTCGACGAGCACAAGTGCATCGGCGACGTGCTCATCACGGGCGGTGATCCCATGGTCATGAAGAACAGCCAACTCGAGCGCATCCTCGACATCCTCGCCGCCAAGCCGCAGGTGTACCGCATCCGCATCGGAACCCGGACGCCGGTGGTTCTTCCCATGCGCTGGACCGACGAAACCGTGGCACTGGTTGCCCGCTACCATGAACCGCCCCGGCGGGAAATCGCGGTTGTCACGCATTTCGAGCACTCCTACGAGATCACTCCCGAGGCGATGGACGCGGTGCAAAAGATCCGCAAGACCGGCATCAGCGTGTACAACCAGGAAGTATTCACGGTGGAGAATTCACGCCGCTTCGAAACCGCGAAGCTGCGCCGCGACCTGAAATCCATCGGCGTGGATCCCTATTACACGTTCAACATGAAGGGGAAAGAAGAGACGCGCCGGTACATGGTACCCATCGCGCGCATACTCCAGGAGCGCAAGGAAGAAGCGCGGCTTCTGCCCGGCCTCGACAGGACCGACGAGCCGGTGTTCAACGTGCCCAGGCTGGGGAAAAACCACCTGCGGTCGTGGCAGGATCACCGCCTGGTCATGATCCTTCCCGACGGGTCGCGCGTGTACGAGTTTCATCCCTGGGAGAAGAACATCGCTCCCATCCCGCCATACAACTACGTTGATGTTCCCATCTACGACTACCTGGAGGAACTGGCGGCGCGGGGCGAGAACATACGCGACTACCGGACGATCTGGTATTACTATTGAGAGCAGCGGTGAACGGGGTACCAACCGAATTCGGTGCGTGTCATTACCCGGGAATGCTTTGCGGGGACTTCCAAACCCAGGTCATTTGTTGTCATTGCGAATCCGCCGGCGGCGGAGCACCTTCGCCCGTGGCGAATGAAGCAATCTCGTCAGAATTCGGAGATGGTATCGGGCTTCGCCCTTGCAAAGACTGGTTTTTAGAAGTCCCCAGAGAATAAAAGGTATCCGGTCAAAAGCGGTTTGTCAGAATCTATAGACCGTATAATTGTGGATAAGGGCGATCGGTGATCACCGTGGTTTTTCCCTTCTACCGTTTTATTATTGGCATCGAATACATATTTTTCATGTAATGTTGCCCAGCTTGTGCGAAGCTAAAGACCGGAGCTCATACCCTTGACTTCTCGAATCTTGCTACACTCTAGAGGCATGGTAAATGTCGGTTGGATCATGATGCGGTTTCTGTCAGTCGTCGTGCTTCTTTTTACACTTGCGGCGCACGCGCAGGATCGATCACGGCCCTTTCCCTGTCGCGTAAACGATTCCAATTCTCCCGATATTCTTATCACTACCCTGGGGGAAGTACAGACCCCCCTGGCACAAGGCTGGTTCGACCCGGAGGCGGACAGGGTTGTTCTGAAATCGGGAGAGATCCTTGATCAATACTATTCATCCCGACTGGGAATAAATTACTATCAACCTCCGGAGGGTCGATTACCGGAGACGGCGCCGGCGGGATGGACCACCTGGCAGGGATACAAGCAAAGCATCACCGATTCGATTGTGTTTGCAAACATGACATGGCTCCACGAGAATCTCCAGCAATACGGCCTGAAATACATTCTTATCGATGATGGATGGGAATACACCTACCACGTGTGGAAACCGAACGAAAAATTCCACAACAGTTTTGATCATCTCATGTCGTACGCCGACAGCCTGGGATTGGAACTGGGGATATGGCTTGTTCCGCAGGGGCACGGCGACCCCGACCTGACCTGGAAATATCCCTCGTATCTTCGTGATGACGATGGTAAACCCGTGAATAATTCGTGTTGCGGGGCGTACATGATGGATATTTCCACGCCCGGGGGACTCGGCTACATCGAGGACCTCGGGCGCCAGGTACGAGATTGGGGCTTCACTTTTCTTAAAATTGACGCTCAACCCAGTGCCTACAACGAATACAAGCAACTCGCCCGTTTCATGCGCCGCAAAGACCTCGACATCGATTCACTGTTTCGGGAGAGTCTCAAGGCATTGCGACGGGGAACGGGGCCGGACATGTACATCAGCGCGAGCTGGCAAACAGGCGGCGCGATTGATGGAATCATCGGGAAAGCCCAGTACAATGCGGTGGATGTATTGAGTAGCAACCGTGTCACGTGGGATATTTCTCACCAGTGGTACGACGCGGGCATCCAGCTTAATGGCCTGATGAAACATTTGTACCAGAACGCCATCGTCTGGTATGCCGATCTGGACGCCATCATGGTTCAGGAGCCTTTTACCATCGACCAGGCGCGTTTCATGGCTTCATTGTTCGGTTTGACCGGTGTTCCGTTTATCATCGGGGACCGCGCGGTAGATATTACCCCCGATCGCGTGGATATCTTGCGGCGTATTTTGCCGACAACACCGGTGAAACCGTTCGACTTGTTTAAGAGCGAACGCATGAAACATGTTATCGATCTGAAGGTCAACCACCTAGGAAGGAACTATGACGTGGTAGGATTTTTCAACTGGTACCATCCAAGTCTGTGGCCTTACAAGGACAAAATATCTATCAAGGTGACACTTAATCGACTGGGCCTGGAAAAGACCGAATACCATGCATTTGATTATTGGAACCAGGTGTACCTTGGAATCGTCCGAAACAAATTGGACCTGACACTTCCCCGGGCAAGTTGCCGGGTTATTACTTTGGTTCCCGCTGAAAACCGGCCTCAGCTCATCTCGACAAACCGCCATATTACGCAGGGATGGGTTGATCTGAAAGAACTGAATTACGATTCGACATCGTTGACGTTCACTGGGATAAGCGAGGTCGTGGCAGGGGAGTCCTACATGCTTCATTTTGCGTGGAAAAGCAAGCAGTTATCGAACTTTTACGTCGTTGGTGCGGACGTGGAAAACAGCCAGGGCCAGGTGGATGTCACGGTGAATGAACACGCTCGGACGAATTCCGCCTCGGTCCGGCTGCTCAGTTCCTATTCAGGCACTGTTTCCTGGAAAGTGGAATTCGGAAAAAGCATTCTTGTTGCCAGCGATAAATACGTCGTGCCTTCTCGATCATATTGTGTTATATACCCAAACCCCGTGTCAGCAGGGTACAGTATCAATGTTGCATATTCGATCCATGCCGCGGATGGTACGAGAAAACCAATCCCTGGTTCGGGAATCGATTTCATAATCGATCTTCGCGATGCCACCGGCAGGAGAATCACAGTGCTCACGCGGGGAACCACAACGCCGGGCTCCCACCTCGAATCAATCTCATTACCAACACTTGTTCCGGGCTTGTATTACGTGCATTTCAAAACGCCGGTATCGAATTGGTCGTTACCGTTGGCAATCGTTAAATAATTCCGCGAATAAAGACATCCTCGTCACGGCTTCAACCTGTTTTCCATCCCGTAATGTGGCTCACGCCGAAGCGCGTGTCCGTCCTCGTGATACGCGTCAGTCCCGCCTCTTCCATCCACGACCGAACCTCGGGCTCTGTGTACGTGTCGCCCGCGCGCGTCACGACCAGCATGTTCAACGCATATAACGTGGCGTGAAACGGTGCGGTTCGATCTTCATCCAGGATGAAATCCTGCACAACTACCTGACCGCCCGGTTTCAGTGCATCGGCACATTTTCGAATGAGCGCCCGATTTACTCCGGGCGAATTGATGAGAATGACGGCGGACAGGAAAACCATGTCGTAGCCGTTTCCGAGATCGTCAACATTGTAATCACCCGCCTGCGTTTCGATTATTCCTGAAAACCCGTTTTCCCGTATGTAGCGCTCCGTGATGGGAACGACATGGGGCAGGTCGAACACCGTGGCTTGCAAGCCTTTACGGGCCCGCGCCATTGCCATTGAATACACGCCTGAACCACCTCCAACATCGAGCACGCGAGTGACGTTGGTAAGGTCAAGGCCCCGCACGGTCTCGTCCGCCGTGTCCCGGGCACGGTCATGCATCCCGGCGATGAAAGCGTGAAGCGATTGAGCGTCCCACTTGATGCCCGGCGATTCAAGTACGCGCGACCCTTTCCTGACTGCCTCGGTGAGGGTGCTCCAACTCTTCCACAGGTTGGCTACGTGGTCGAGCGAATGGATGTAGTCGTCCGAATCCCTGACAAGGAAGCGCAGTGCGGTCGCGCTGTTGGCGAACCGATCTTCCTTTTTCATTAGTGCCCCCATTCCCGCAAGAGCGTTCATCAGGCGGTCGAGGGCCCGGGAATCAACGCTCAGGGACTCCGCAATCTCGGTCGATCGCTTCCACGAGGTGCCGAGCACCGTGAACAGGTTAAGCTCACAAGCCGTTAAAAGAAGCCTGCTCGCTCTCCAGGAAAAAGCAAAGCTGCGTATCTGCTCCGCGGTCAGGTCGGGTTGCTTGAACAACGGTGTGAATGACATGAAGAAATCTCTCCCCTTTCTGTATTTTTATTGTACATGCTCCCGGATTGGAAAATACACGCAGACCTGTTTTCATGCCAATTGTTACACGTTGATGAAATACCTTCTCGTCTCTTCGTGTTAATGGTACAAAGCAAGCAAATCCCCTCACGTCCGGGTTATTCGCAGTGCAGGAACAAGTCATGTGGAACATCGGGAATACGGAAATGAGCACGAAGTTTGAGATTGTCCTGGTCATTCTCTGGATGATGCTGATCATCGGCACGATTTATTTTGTTTCCAACAAGGCCCTGCTGTCCAGGCTCATTCCGCTTTACATCATCGTCATGATTGGCACTTTGATCGTTGCCAGGCGCGGGCGGGACTGATATCGTTTCGTGCGGTTCGGATCCTTGGACAGTTTGTCTGAATTTCCTACGTCCTGCTTGGCGGAATGAAACGGTGCTCGTTCCGTTCAGTCCAGGGTGCCTTCATTTCTTTTCAGAAAATCCGGCTCAAAATTTCCCGGTTAAGAGTAGTAAGATGTCGTTAACATGATTAATTTTGTATTGTGATCGTGATCGTGCTCGATCAGAATCATTGAGTCAAAACCCGTAGGAGAACAGGAATGAATAAAATTATCGAGGCGAACTTTCAGGCACCGGATGTGAAATTCTTCCGGATTGAAGCGCCTCACGTCGCTCGCAAGCGCAAGGCTGGTCAATTCATCATCCTTCGCGTGGACGAATTCGGGGAACGCATTCCCCTGACTATCGCCGATTCCGATGCAGAGAATGGCACTATCAGCATTATCGTGCAGGGAATCGGCAAAACAACGAAAAAACTTAATACACTTGAAGCCGGCGACTACGTCCGGGATCTTGTAGGTCCACTGGGGACGCCCTCGCACGTCGAGAATTTCGGTACGGCTGTCAGCATCGGGGGAGGGGTAGGTACCGCCATCGCGTATCCGACCGCCGTGGCATTAAAAGAAGCCGGGAACCGTGTCATCAGCATTATTGGCGGCCGGTCGAAGGAATACGTCATTCTCGAAAATGAAATGAAGCAGATTTGTGACGAAGTGTATCCCACTACCGATGACGGCTCGTACGGATACCACGGCTTTGTAACGGGCAAGTTGCAGGAGCTGATTGACGAGGGGAAAAAGATTGATTTCGTTCTGGCAATCGGTCCCATTCCCATGATGAAAGCCGTTGCGGAGGTGACGCGTCCGTACGGGATCAAGACGGTTGTCAGTTTGAATCCCATCATGGTGGACGGAACGGGGATGTGTGGCGGGTGCCGTGCAATTGTTGACGGCGAGCCCGTGTTCGTCTGCGTGGAGGGCCCGGAATTCGATGCGCACAAGGTGGATTTCGACGTGCTGACGAGCAGGAACAGGACATACATCCTTCAGGAGAAAAAAGCACTCGAGTCATTTCATGAATGCAAGCTGGAAAAGAAGATTGACGAGGCGGTGGTCGAGCAGAAATCGGCCGAGGAGGTGACCCATGCCTGAGCTGACCAACAAGGAGCGCATGGCGATTCCGCGCCAACCGATGCCGGAACAGGATCCGGAGGCCCGGAGCAGGAACTTCGAGGAAGTAAACCTCGGCCTGACGGAAGAGCTGGCCCGGATGGAAGCGGAGCGATGCATCCGTTGCCCGAAGCCGCTCTGTATCGCCGGCTGTCCGGTCGAGGTCAAGATCCCCGAGTTTATCGAGTTGATTGCTGTTGGCGACTTTGCCGGAGCGGCCGCGAAACTCAAGGAGGACAACTCGTTGCCCGCGATTTGCGGACGCGTATGCCCGCAGGAAGAACAGTGCGAGATCAAGTGCGTGGTTGGAAAGAAGAACGAGCCGGTAGCGATTGGAAGGCTTGAGCGTTTTGCCGCCGATTGGGAGCGCGTAAACCTTGGCATCCAAGCGCCGAAAGTCGCGGAATCGACGGGGAAAAAAATCGCCATTGTTGGTGGTGGACCGGCAGGGTTGAGCTGTGCAGGCGATCTTGTCCAGTGGGGATACGATGTTACGGTGTTCGAAGCCCTCCACGAGATCGGCGGCGTGCTCGTGTATGGCATCCCGGAGTTCCGTCTTCCGAAGTCCATCGTGAAGGCGGAAGTGGAAGGTTTGGAGAAACTCGGTGTGAAGTTCCAGACCAATTACGTGGTCGGGATGACGGAGACGGTCGATGAAATGCTGGAGCATTTCGATGCGGTATTCCTGGGTGTTGGTGCCGGTCTTCCGTACTTCATGAACATTCCCGGTGAACACCTTATCGGCGTGTATTCGGCGAACGAGTTCCTTACCCGGGTCAACCTGATGAAGGCGTATGATTTCCCGAACTACGATACGCCGATGATCGATGTTCACGGGAAGAACGTAGCGGTGATCGGCGGAGGAAACACGGCCATGGATGCCGTGCGGACCGCTCTTCGCCTGGGCGCGTCCCGCGCGGTTATCGTGTATCGACGTTCGGAAGCGGAGATGCCTGCCCGCATCGAGGAAATCCATCACGCAAAGGAAGAAGGTGTCGAGTTCATGTTGTTGCATTCGCCACTGGAGCTGAAGGGTGACGAGAACGGCTGGCTGACGTCCATGGTTCTTCAGAAGATGGAACTCGGCGAGCCGGACGACTCGGGGCGCAGGCGGCCGGTTCCCATCGAAGGGGCGGTGGAGGAGATGCCGGTTAGCGTTGTCGTCGTCGCGATCGGCAATGGCTCGAACCCCATCATTCACAGGACGACGCCGGACCTGGCCGTGAACAAGTGGGGGAATATCGTCGTGGACGGCGATACAATGAAAACGAACAAGAAAGGCGTTTTTGCAGGCGGAGACATTGTGACCGGCGGAGCGACGGTTATTCTCGCCATGGGTGCAGGGAGAACGGCGGCAAAGGCGATCCACGAGTATCTCCAAAACCCGGAAACCTGGTAGCTTCCCGGTTTCGCAGCGATCTGCGGGGCTCCGGTTATTCCTGGGCCCCGTTTTTTATGGCACGCCGGGCATGGCGCGCATCAACAGGGAGGGCGGATGGTGTGCGAAGAGCTAGGGGCGATACTGTTCCTTTTAAAATGCGCTTTGATCGCATTTCTTTTATTCTTCTCTTCGTTGAAATTCTGAAAGAAACACTCATTAAAAATCCCCAAAAAAGGAATTTAACACTTGACAATCGTATTCAGAATTAGTACTCTCCTAATTGATACTCGGACAAAGTGTACACGAACTGGGAACCAAGTGAGTGATTCTTGTTCAAAGGGAGGTTACCCATTTTCCAAACGGACTGTTGCTCATCCTTATCCATCTTTGTTTACTTGTTCTGTGATCAAAGTCATCGCAACAATCACGTGCTCTTGGAAGGAGGCCTCACGGTCCTAGGGGATGAACCATAGCGACATATATCATCTTCTCCCACGCAAATAATTCAGAACCGTCATCATACAACCACTGAGGTACTTTATGTACAGACGATTGCTACTTGTTACGGTTATCCTGTCCATTGTCCTGAATTTTTCTTCCCAATCCCAGGATCTCCTGCCCAGTCCTAAGTACGTTCCACCGGATCTGGCGACGTACGGTGAAGAAGCACATTACAGGGATATGGCCATAATCGAAACTTCCGGTTCTTCATTCGCGGAGGTTCGTGATTTCTGGATGGAGCTTACGAGACGTGGAGCGTTGATTGCGGTGATTACGTCGCCGCAGCGGATGGTGGGGTGGGTGCCCCGTGAATCGTATGACAACGTTCTATCGACACGATTAGAAACGGCGACGGGAGATATCCGCGTGCTATCCATTTCGTACACTGCGTCCGAATTCCGGGCGAAGACGGTGTATCGTAATTCCGTTATGAGCGAGACCTCGGAAGCCGATGAGACCCTGGTTGAATTTCTTGACTTCGTTAAACGAAGGAAAACACCGGAAGAGATTCAACGCATCAAGGAGCGCGAGCTGGAACTCCGTCTTCTGGAAGACAAGATGCCTGCGCCAAACTGTGTTAACGTGAACACGGTTTCAGAATCCGATTTACAGGACATGAAATCCAAGGCGGAAATCCAGGGCGGGCCTGGAGCGAAGATCTTCCGCGCCACGAAACCGGTTGGACTGATTGCACACACCAGCTTTTTCCTGGAGAGCAAATCCGGCACCGGAACATGGGACTGGAATTCCACTGTGTACTT